>JAYTGI010000106.1:0-6295 GCA_043733605.1 Demequina sp.
CGTGCACGGTGCCAGGTTCGACCGTGAGGTCGATGTTGTCGTTCGCCACGAAGTCACCGAACTTTTTGGTGATCCCTCGCAACTCGAGTTTCACGTGGAGACCCTTCTTTGATCGCCTGGAGGCGGCGTCATTGCCGCCCACAAGCACAGTGAAGCACGAGGGGCGTGCCACGGGGTAACCCTGGCACGCCCTCCCGCATCGATCTACTTGATGGGACGAGCCTTAAGCAGCTGGCTTCACGTCCACGGTGCCCGCGATGATTCCCTTGGTGAGCTCAGCGAGCTTCGCCTCGACATCTGCGGAGACCGTTCCATCGGCGAAGGGCGCTACGCCAACTCCGCCGTTTTCGAGCGTTCCGACGTAGGGCGTGAAGGACATGCCCGCGGGAGAAACAGCCTCGGTGATCGTGTCGTACACCGAGTTGCCGATGTTCTTCAGGATCGAGGTGAGGATGATGTCCTTGTACTCGGGGTAGGTAACGGTCCAGTCGGCGTCAACGCCAACGATCCACGTGCCAGGAGCGCCCTGAGCCGCAGCGGCAGCGCCGCCACCGACGGGGCCAGCGACGGGAAGGATGATGTCCGCCTTCTGGTCAATGAAGCCCTGAGCCGTGGTCTGGCCCTTCGACAGGTCGTTGAAGTCACCGGTGAACGCGCCATCCTTGCCGTTCCACCCCAGGACCGACACGGCGGTGCCGTTGTCGGTGTTGTAGGCATTGGCACCTGCGAGGAAGCCGTCCATGAAGATGGTGACCGACGGGTAGGCCACGCCACCGAAGGTCGCGACCGTGCCGGTCTTAGAGACCGAAGCAGACGCATAGCCAGCCAGGTAGGCCGCCTGGTCCGTCTGGAAGGTCAGGGGCTTGACGTTCGGCGCGTCCGTGGTGCCGTTGAAGTCGTTGTCGGCCAGGTCGTCAACGATCGCGAACGAGACGTCGGGGTTAGCCAGGGCCGCGTCCACAGTGGCCTGCGACAGCGCGAAGCCGACCGTGATGATCAGGTCGCACTTTGCCTCAATCATGGCCGCGATGTTCGGCGCAAATTCGGTGTCAGCGTTTGATTCGGCAGTGGCCGTGTCGATGCCAAGGTCTGCCGCGGCCCGCTTCAGGCCCTCGAAGCCTGACTGGTTGAACGAGCCGTCGTCAAAGCCACCGGCGTCGGAGACCATGCAGGCCTTGTAATCAAGCATTGCAGCGGCCGAGGTCGTCGGCGCTCCTGTTGCTGAGCTGGTTGGCTCGTCCTTGGGCGCGCTGGAGCACGCGGCAAGCGCGAGCGCCGATGCTGCGGCGATTGCGCCAAAGCGCAGGGTGTTCTTCATGAGATGTTTCCTCAATTCTGCAGCCTGTTCCACGCCAGGCCTGTGCGTCCAGACAATCGTACGCGGGGTTTGTGACCCATGTATGTGGGAAGGTCTCCGTTCGGCAACGAAACGGTCACGGTCACGGTGCGGAGGCCGCAATCGCTTGCTCAATGAGGGACGCCGCATGCTTGACATCTTGAGCGGCGGCACGAGTTGTAATCAACAGAGCGTCTCCGGAATCGACGACGACGGCGTCGGCAATGCCAATGATCACGACCGGCTTGATCCCACCGATGACCACCGCACCTGGTGCGCCATGAACGGCCGTCGGTTGATCTCTGTCGAGAACCGTCACGCCATCTGCCCTCGACGGCAACAGCCCCGCGAGCGAGTCGTAGTCACCGATGTCGTACCAGTCGAGGTCCGCGGGGACCACCGCGACGCCGCCCTGTGCCGCGACGGGTTCGGCGATCGCATGATCGATCGCGATGCGCGTGAGGGTGGGCCACACCTTCGCCAGCACGTCGTCGCGTTGTGGCCCGTCCCATGCCAAAGCGATCTCTCTCACGCCTGCCGCAATGGTCGGCTGCAAACGATCGAGGTGACCCAGAAGCACGTCGGTACGCACCACGAACATCCCCGCGTTCCAGTAGTAGCGACCGGTCTCGAGGAAGAGCGCTGCCGTTTCCGCGTCGGGCTTCTCAGTGAATGCGGTGACTTCGCGCGCGCTACCGGCGAGGCCGGCCCGTGCACCAGGGAGCGCGTCGCCCGACTCGATATATCCAAAGGCCTCGGAAGGGCCGGTTGGCGAGATCCCGATGGTGACGACCTTGCCCGTGCGCGCAACGTCGGCGGCCTCCCTGACCACTACCTCGAAGGCCGCCGGCTTGCGAATCACGTGGTCGGCAGCGAAGGAACCCATGACGAGCGGGCCATGCCGTTGTTCAAGAATCGCGGCGGCCAAGGCAATCGCCGCCATCGAATCACGGGGGCTCGGCTCTGCCACAATGCTCGACGCACCCAGGTGAGGCAGCTGAGACGCGACCGCCTTCGCGTGCCTGGCTCCCGTCACGACAAGCGAATACTCGGCCAATGGCTCGAGCCGGTCGAGCGTGGCCTGCAGCAAAGTCCGGCCCTCCCCCAACAGGTCGAGCAGGAACTTGGGGCGGTCTGGCCGAGAAAGCGGCCACAGACGCGATCCCACCCCGCCCGCAGGGATGACGGCCGCGAAGCCAGGAATGGGACCCAAGGGTGTCGGCGTTGCACTCATCACGCAAGTCTAGGATGGGAAGCACTCATCTCGACGTCCCACCGAAGGAGCAAGCCGTGCCGTCAACGCCGACGCTGTATCGCGGCCACGAAGGCATGTGGATGTGGATAGTCCACCGCACCACGGGAGTGGCCGTCTTCTTCTTCCTTTTGGTGCATGTGCTCGACACCGCCCTGGTGCGCATCTCTCCAGAGGCCTACAACACGGTGATTGGCCACTACAAGTCGCCTCTTTACGGCCTTGTCGAGGCGGGACTGGTCGCGGCGATCATTCTCCACGCGTTCAACGGCCTGCGCATCATCGCGGTGGACCAGTGGACGTGGGCGTTGCGCCACCAGAAGCTGCTCGTGTGGATCGTGTGGGGCATCTTCGTTGTCCTCATGGCAGGCTTCTTGCCGCGCCACCTGATGAACGTGTTTGGCGGCGCATGATGACCGCCCCAGAGCTCACCAAGCCGCTGCCGCGCACACGCAAGCGCCTCACTCCCGCCCTCAGGTGGTGGTGGATGTTCCAGCGCATCTCCGGCGTCGTGCTGGTAGCCCTGATCTTCACCCACTTGTTCTACAACCTGGTCCTTGGCGACGGCGTGAGCCAGATCGACTTCGGCTTTGTGGCGGGCAAGTGGGCCGCGCCGCTGTGGCAGTGGTGGGACTTCACGATGCTCGTGCTGGCCATGCTTCACGGCATGAATGGCATGGGCTACCTCATCAACGACTACGCACGCTCCAAGCGTGGTCGCTCGATCCTGCACCTGCTCCTTGGAGCCGCGACGGCCGTCATCATCGTGCTCGGCACGCTCGTGATCTTCACATTTGATCCTTGCCCGACCGGTGCCAATCCTGAGAACCTCAACGTCCCCCTCTGTCAGGAGCTCGGAAAGCTATGACCACCACGCATGAATACGACGTCGTGATCGTGGGCGCCGGGGGCGCAGGCATGCGCGCGGCCCTCGAAAGTTCGCAGCGCGCCCGCACGGCCGTGTTGACCAAGCTGTACCCCACGCGCTCGCACACGGGTGCCGCCCAAGGCGGCATGGCCGCGGCGCTCAGCAATGTTGAGGATGACAACGCCGAATGGCACATGTTCGACACGATCAAGGGCGGCGACTACCTGGTGGACCAGGACGCGGCAGAGATCCTGTGCAACGAGGCCGTCGACGCCGTGCTTGACCTGGAGAAGATGGGCCTGCCGTTCAACCGCACGGAGGACGGCCACATCGACCAGCGCCGCTTTGGCGGACACACGCGCAATCACGGCGAGGCCCCCGTGCGGCGCGCCTGCTATTCGGCCGACCGCACCGGTCACATGATTCTGCAGACGCTGTACCAACAGTGCGTCAAGCAAAAGGTCGAGTTCTACAACGAGTTCTACGTGCTGGACTTGCTGCTCACCGAGGACCCGCAGGCCGCCGCCTCTGGCCAAGAGGTCGCGGTCGCCGGCGTGGTCGCATACGAACTCGCCACCGGTGAGATTCACACGTTCCGCGCCAAGTCCGTCATCTTTGCCACGGGCGGCGCTGGCAAGATCTTCAAGACGACGTCGAACGCGCACACGCTCACTGGCGACGGCATGGCGCTCGCGCTTCGCCGAGGAATCCCGCTCGAGGACATGGAGTTCTTCCAGTTCCACCCAACAGGCCTTGCGGGCCTGGGCATCCTCCTGTCGGAGGCCGCGCGCGGCGAGGGCGGGATTCTGCGCAACTCGACAGGCGAGCGCTTCATGGAGCGCTACGCGCCCACTATCAAGGACCTCGCCCCGCGCGACATGGTGGCGCGGGCAATGGCGAACGAGGTGCGCGAGGGACGCGGTTGCGGCCCGCACAAGGACTACGTGCTGCTGGACCTGACCCACCTCGAGCCCGCGCACATCGACGCGAAGCTACCCGACATCACGGAGTTCGCTCGCACGTACCTGGGCGTCGAGCCGTATACGCAGCCCGTTCCGGTGTTCCCGACGGCGCACTACGCAATGGGCGGCATCCCCACCAACGTCACCGGCCAGGTACTGCGCAACAACACCGACATCATCAGCGGCCTCTACGCTGCCGGCGAGTGCGCTTGCGTCTCGGTCCACGGCGCCAACCGTCTTGGCACCAACTCGCTGCTGGACATCAACGTGTTTGGCCGTAGGGCAGGCATCGCCGCGGCGGAGTACGCGCTCGCGACGGAGTCGGCGCCCGAACTTCCGGCCGACGCCGCCGCAAGCGTCGCAGGCCTGGTCGAGACCTTACGCGCGACGACATCGGCGCTCGGCGTGGAAAGCGTTGCCGTCTTGCGCCGCGAACTCCAAGAGACGATGGACCGCAACGTGCAGGTTTTCCGCACGGCCGAATCCCTCAACGAGGCGACCGAAGTGATCGCCTCTGTCAAGGAGCGGTACGCGGACATCGCGATCCACGACCGCGGCCAGAAGTACAACACCGACCTTCTCGAGGCGATCGAGCTCGGCTTCCTGATTGACCTGGCCCAAGTGGCCGTGGCGGGCGCCCTGGCGCGCGAGGAGAGCCGCGGTGGCCACTATCGCGAGGACTTCCCCACTCGCGACGATGCCGGCTTCATGAAGCACACGATGGCCTACGCGACGGCCGAGGGTGTGCGGCTGGACTACAAGCCCGTTGTCATCACGAGGTATCAGCCGATGGAACGGAAGTACTGACATGACCGCTGTAGACGACGCCCCCATCGCCGTCGACGAAGTCCCCACCTTGACCGTCACGCTACGCATCCGCCGCATGAACCCCGAGGGCATCGGCGAGCACGCCGCTGGCGAGGACTACTGGGAGGAATTCCAGGTCGAGGCTCACGCGACCGATCGCGTGCTCGACGCGCTCCACAAGATCAAGTGGGAGCAAGACGGAACGCTCGCGTTCAGACGATCGTGCGGTCACGGCGTGTGCGGTTCCGACGCGATGCGCATCAATGCCAAGAACCGCCTTGCGTGCAAGACGCTCCTGAAGGACCTCAATCCTGCCAAGCCCATCCTCGTGGAGCCGATCGCCGGCCTGCCTTTGGAGAAGGACCTGATCGTCGACATGGAGCCGTTCTTCGCCTCCTACCGCGAGATCATGCCGTTCCTCATGCCATCCGGGACCACGCCCGAGCGCGAGCGCCTGCAGACCCCCGAACAGCGCGCCCGCTTCGACGACACGACCAAGTGCATCATGTGCGCGGCGTGCACCACCTCGTGTCCAGTGTTCTGGACGGACGGTCAATACTTTGGCCCACAGGCAATCATTGGCGCCCACCGCTTCATCTTCGACTCGCGCGACGAGGGCCAGTGGGATCGTCTCGAGATCCTCAACGACAAGGCCGGAGTGTGGAAGTGCCGCACCACCTTTAACTGCACCGAGGCCTGCCCGCGCGGCATCGAGGTCACCAAGGCCATCTCAGAGGTTAAGAGGGCGCTCACCACAGGCGTGATCTAGCGTCCGGCCTTGCCACGAGGTTTGGCCCGCCGACCCTCGCGAAGCTGACTCTTGGGCGTCACGCGCCTGCGCACCGTGGCCCGCGCGGTCGTTACCTTGGCCCGCCTACGGGCCGGAGACAAGTCAACGACCGTGAACGGCCCCATGTCCTCAGGGGCGCTCAGCGCCGCAGGCATGCGACTCGCTCCAAGCCATGCTCCCGCGTAGAGGATCACGCGCGAGGTGAGCTCGACGAACGCGAGCAGCGTCACGATGGCGGCGAACGGACCGAGCACGGGACTATTCACCGCGCTGGCCACCA
>JAYTGI010000107.1:0-6279 GCA_043733605.1 Demequina sp.
CGTCTGGCGAGGTCTTGGTCGCTCGCCTCAGTGTGCTGAGTCGCCTGCCCTCCGGCAAGAGCCCGGAGAAGAAGGGCGGGAGCGCGCCCGCAGCGGTGACGACGGGCTCGGTGGTGACGGGCAACGTGGTGGCGACGGGCGCCCGTCCCGAGGCGACCCATTCTTGCGTGTAGGCAAAGTCCACCCCACCATGGGAGTTGCGGATCAAGTGGCCAGCCAGGGCACCCTCCTTGAAGACCTCAGCGCTGTGGAGCGTCTTGAGATCCTCGAGGGCCGGCGCGCGTGGTGACTCATCGCCAGTGGACACGGCGCTCATGGTGCCGCCCGGCTCTGCGTCTCAAAAGATGGCCCAACAGGTGGCGCGGTGGGCGGTGCGGTGTCAGCCTCGAGGTTGAACTGCGCGGCGATGTCGCGACCGGGACGCACCTCGGGCGCCGCGCCGCGTTCGATGGTCAGGTGGAGCCCCAGCGTCTCAAGGACCGCTACGACTCGCTTGAGCGACGTGTCCGAGCGGCCAGATTCGAGATGATGAACGATGCGGTAGGAAACCCCCGCGAGGTCACCGAGTTCAGTTTGACTCAGGCCCAGTTCCTGGCGCCGGGCAGCCACGATGGCGGCGAGTGCCCCGCGCTCCGCGGCACGACGGGCCGCCGACTGACGGGACTGACGTTGCAGAACCATGGAAGATGCCCAATCTGACGTTTTCGTCAGTTTATCGAATGCTGAACCGCTCGAGCGGTGGTCGCGTTCCTATTCTGACGTTTTCCTCAGATTAACGCACTTGCGCGCTCTTGGCCAGCGGTCAAGTGCTCTATTCTGACATTTACGTCAGGCTAGATTGTGTTCGCGCGCACGCCGCCGACGCGCTAATCGCGGTCTGCCAATAGCCCGTCAACGATCGGCACGAGAGCTGGGACTCGCGCCGTAGCGGCCTCCCACACCACACCGTCGTCGACCACCGCATAGGCGTGAGCAAGCACATTTCGCATGCCGATAATCCGTGCCACATCGGGTATGGTCGCGGCCGTATCAGGGTCTGCGGCACGGAGATTCTTGAGCGCCTCACCAAGAATTTCAAGTTGACGCTCCACCGCCGATTTGCGGAGTTCGTCCTCGCGGTAGGTCGCCTCGGTGAGTGCCGAGACGAACGTGCCAATCCGTTCGGCGGCAGCACGCACATCCCACAGGAGTGCGGCCGACTCAGGACGCATACACTTCCAGCGCGCTGTGGAACACCGACGCGGCGAAGTAGGGGTTTCTCACGGCCTCCGCCATGACAAGGTCAACATCGCGACCAAGCAGTTTCTCAAGGTCTTCGCGAAGGCCAAAGTAGGCGTCGAAGGGATGCTCGAGACCGGGTTCAAACTCCACGAGGAAGTCTACGTCACTGGTGCCGACGTCGAACTGGTCGGTGAGAACGGACCCGAACGCACGAAGTCTGCGCACACGGTATTTCGCACAGGCGCGGGCGATGTCCTCGTTGCCCAGAATCGTCGCCACTGTCATGTCGCCATGCTACCGCGTGGTAATTCCGGCCACGCGGCTAGCGTCACGCACTCCGCAACGCCCTCGACATCTCCGGGATGGCAGCCTTGGTCCAGGCCGCGCCCACGGCGGTGACGGGCACGATGCTGATCGACCGGGCAATCTCCACCGCGACGGGGTGAGGTCACGCGGCCGATAATGGCGCGTGCGGCTCGGGCCCTGGCGCCCAGGTGTTACGCGAGTGCTTCTGCTAGCGCCCTGTCGCCGCGACGGCCTCGTCAACGGTGGGGTCCAGCGGCACGGCAGGGATGGGCCGATGCCGCGTGGCGAGCGCGGAGCCGCCGAGCACGAGCGCCAGGCCGAGCACCTTCCAGATGGTGAGCCGCTCGCTCAGGAAGATCACACCCGCGAAGACCGCCACCGCCGGATTCACGTACGTGATGGCGGTGCTGCGCACCGGCCCGATCTCCCCGATGAGCGCGATCATCATGATGAAGGCCAGCGCCGAGCACACGACCGCTAGCACCACGATCGACGCCACCACCCCGCCGGAGGGCCACGCCGTGGGCCACGATCCGCGCAGCGCCACCACGGGCGTGTAGACGACGGCCACCGCGGCCAGGGAAACCGCTGTCACGCCCACGCCAGGCAGCTCGGGAACCCAGTGTGCCAGAATGGCGGGGCCCGTGGCGTAACCAAGGACCACCACCGCCACCTCGGCCACCGCGCCCAGGTCGGAGCCGTGCACATCGAAGCCGACGAGCGCCCCCACGCCCGCCATGCCCAACGCGATGCCAAGCCAGTTCAGGCCGCGAAACTGCGTCGGCTTCCCCAGCGCCCACGCCACCGCGAACCCTGCGAGAGGAACGGCGGCGATGAGGAGGCCCGTCGTGGAACTGGGAAGCCGCGTCTCGGCGGAACTGAGAAAGTACCAGGGGATGACCATCTCGACCACGGTGTACACGAGCATCGGCCGCCAGCGACGCAGCACCGGCGCGATCTCGTGACGGAACGCCGCGATGGGAAGCAGCAGCACGGCCGCGAGCGCCGACCGGCTCAGCACCACCACCTCAGGGGCGAGTTCCCCCACTGCGATCTTGATGAAGAGGTACGGAATGCCCCATGCGACGCCCAGGGAGCCGAACAGGATGAGTCCGCGTCGCGTCATGTATTGATTGTGGGGCCGAGGTATGACTCGTGGTGCCGCGTCATGCCTGCCGCCTGAGCGCGAACTGGCACCTCCCCGCGAGGCAACGCAGCCTGCATCTCGCGGATGGTGGTGGCAAGCACGCCCGATGCGAGCAGCCCCGGCCCCAGCGGCCCGGCGGAGTCCTCCCCCAGCGGAGGCAGGCGCGACAGGGCGGCGCGCACATCCGCCGTCATGTGTCCAAGTTGCCACCGGACCTCTTCGCGCCGGGCCGCCTCCTGGTCGGGCGAGGTGAGAGCGACGGCCTTCGCGGCGTAGGCGGCGGCTCCGAGCGCGTGCGCGGCCATGTGCGCGACGCCTGAGGCTTGCCCGGCGGCTCGGGCAGCGGCCACGGCAGCGGGCGCCTTCGCCGACTGGGCGGCACGGCCCGCTTCAAAGCGGCGACGGATCTCCCCCGCCGTGTCGAGTTCTCCGTTGCCGAAGCGTCGGGCACGGTCGATGCCGTCTCGCGCACGATCATCGCCCGGCGCGTCGGCCTCGAACAGTGGGAGAACTCGCTCGGCGCAGTCTGCGGCCCATGGCGCCACGAGACGACGGTCAGCCTCGCTGAGTGCTTGTGGAGACGCCATGCGTTGATTCTCGCACCAGGGTGCACCTTGTTTCCATGACGCGTGGCACCGCCGCTCGCGCGAGCAGGCAAACCCGTCACTGATGTCGCCCCAAGGCGAGGCATCAGCGAGAGCTGCTTGTACAAGTGGGTGCGCCAGGACCGAACCGATGTGGCCGCCGGCCCGCCCCACGACCGAGGTTGGCCTACCGTAGGTCCATGACACTCGGTGTGGTCCTGGGAGCGGGCTTCTCAAAGGCGGTCGACGAGACATTCCCACTGGTGGACGAGCTCGGCGAATCCGTACGAGCACGCGCCCCTGACGCCTTGGCCACGGCCCCGCCGAAGTTCATCGGTGGATCTTTCGAGCGTTGGCTGTCCAGGATCGCCGAACCGCAGCCAGATTTGGACGATGCAACCAATTTGGGCAACGCGCGCGACTTCGCTGTCGTCACCACTGAGATCCATCAGATCATGGCCAGCATTGAGGCGAGCGTCTTTGAATCAAAGATCCCGTGGTGGCTCCTGCGCTTCGTTGGGTTGTTGCATGCCGAGCGCGCGACGGTCGTGACCTTCAACTACGACACAGTAATTGAAGCAGTGGCGGCACGGGCGCCTCGCTACGGAGAACACCCTTCCATCAACACCTACAGCCTGACCGACGGAATACCTCCTACTCCACCGGTGAGCGGGATGTTCGGCACACCCTTCGCCGAGACAATTCGCCTACTGAAGCTACACGGTTCGCTCGACACCTACTGGGTTAGGGGTGATTTTGCAGGTACAAGCATCACCCGGATTGCCGAACCTATATGGGCTCCGAACACCGGCATGAGTAGCCCCGACGTCAACGTCGCCCGGAGTGCACCGGGTCGTGTTCCGTTTATCGTGCCACCGGCGTCGGCAAAGAGCGCATTCTTCACCAATGCGATCACTAGACAACTGTGGCAAGTGGCGGCACGGCGTCTCGCGGCGTGCGATCACATCGCGGTCATCGGTTACTCGATCCCTATGACCGACACTGTCGCATCCGCAATGCTTGCCACCGCGCAAATGGAAGGCCGCGCCCGTATCGACATCGTCAACCCGCGGCCGCATTCGATCCGAGATGCGCTTGTCAACGGAGGGGTCTCACGCGCAGACGTGCGCATCGCATCAAAGTCGTGCAAGGGGTACGTCGACTGGCTTGAAGACCAGGTCAGCGGGCGTGCGACTGTGGCGATCAAGGCCAAGCTAGTCGACTCGCGGCCGCTTGTGGTGGCGGGAGCCGCTGGCACTGTTTGGCCCGTTCTCGGGCTACGGGTGAATGGGTCCTTCGTTGACCTGAGGGTTGGCGAAGTGCAGGCCGAAGTTTCCCTACGCGACACGAGCACATGGAAGACGTCGACTGAACTTCGCGAAACTCTCGAGCGTTCCAAGGCAGAACACTTGACGGTGTCTGTCAACGGCGAGAGCGCCCATGTGATCGATTACGTACTGCCTGTCAGCAACCTCCCTGATTTCGCGGTGCTGGTTCCAACGGCCGTACGTTTGTCGTAGTTGACGCAACGTCCGCACCCTGCGCAAGCGGTCCAGTGCAGGCAGTCGCCGACTTGACGGATGTATCGACCAACGTTGTGCAGTGCTGGACGCGCGGGACGGTCCGTGAGCAGCGCGCGATCGAACTGGACCCCGCGAGCATCGGGCTGCTGCGGGAGGCGGTCGGAAGCCGATTGCCGGCGAACTCCGCCGCGATGGCCGTGCTAATCAAGGCGATCCCTGTTGTGGTGACGGGGACGATGCCGATCGACCGCGCGATCTCGACCGCGGGCGGCATCGCGTGGTCGGAGGTCAACGAGCACCTCATGCTGAGCAAACTGCAGGCACGTTCGTCGCGAGCGAGATGCTCGACTGGGAGGCGCCCACGGGCGGCTATCTGCTGCAGGCGTCGTTCAGCACTCGCGTGGTCGCGGCGCGTGTCGCGCTGGGTTGGCTTGAGGCCTGAAGCAAGTCGACCACAGAACTCCTGCACTTCCATCCGTGCGGTCGCGAGTTGATGCGCGGCCCTTCACTTGGAGGCACATGGACATCCCCACCCACCGGTTCGCCGGGCAAGATGGGGGTGCTGCTAGCTATGGCGTGCGCAGAAGGACCATAAGCGCGAGCGCGTTCGCAGAGTCCTCGCCTTCAACGGTCACTGCCCGAAAGGGGAAGTGGAGCGCGTTGCACTTGGCGAAGACATTGTTGAGGTTGGGTACCAGCGTGTCGAGCTGATCGAACCGGAACGTGTCTCCACTTCCGGCGGCCGCCCTCCGATCAGCAGAGCATGCGGGTGGTGGGGTTCTATCCGATGTACTCCGGCGCGGCGATCGACGTTCGAGCGTTCTTCACTGACGGAGGCGGCCCGCTCATGGGGAATCCGGCGATGGTATGCCTGACCGCGTCGATCGAGCAGTGGCTGACATTGACGTATCAAGTGGCGACACCGACTGTGTCTGACGTCAGGGCCGCCATGTTGGATCGCGCGGCGTAGGCAGACAATGAGCGTTGCTCGCTGGGCGTGTCGAACTTCGGTGAGGGTGACGCTGCGGTGGGCGTCGCGCCCGGGTTCCTTGCTGGGTCGTGTTTTAGGACATGTCGGGGGCGGTGAACTTCCAGCCATCTCCGGACGGGGTGATGACAGGTCCAGGCGGGCGGGAAAAGAGGCCGCCGTCGGTGTGCACGAGGTCTATCCAGATTTGGCCCGCGCTGCCTTCACGCGCTTCAACGGTGAAGGTCACCACACCAAACTCGCTGTCCGGCACGTCTTGTTGTGCGGGGTCAACGGTGACCCCTGTAGGGACCTCCACGATTGCGGTGTATCCGGAGAAGCACGCAGTGAAGGGCACAGCCTCGCCGTACGCATGGATTTCGTCATCCCAATCGTAGGCAGCAACGTATCCCGTTCCGCCGGGGGGCGGATAGACGATGACGTGGTGACAAGGCCCATAGGTCTTGGGCGTGCTGGAGCACCCTGCCCCGAGCGCGACCAAGGCCGCGATCGCTACCGCGAGTCCTAAAC
>JAYTGI010000108.1:0-6263 GCA_043733605.1 Demequina sp.
GGCGCCCGGCTGGAGAAGTTGCGAGGCAACGGCTGGTACCTGCTCCACTCGGTGCCGGTGGGCAAGAACGACTCCGACATCGACCATGTGGCGATCGGGCCTGGCGGAATCTTCACGCTCAACACCAAGAATCATCCCGGCGGCAAAATCTGGGTGGCCAAGTACCAGATGCGCGTCAACGGCCAGGTGGTCCCATACCTGCGCAACGCCAACCATGAGGCCACCCGCGCGTCGAAGCTGCTCACAAGAGCGGCCGGTTTTGAGGTGTCGGTGCGCTCGTGCGTGGTGGTACTCACGGGCACGGTCATCCCCGAGGTCAACATCAAGCAGATGCCCGACGATGTCATGGTGCTCGACCGCATGGATGTGCCGCGCTGGTTCAAGAAGCGACGCGACGTGCTCACTCCCGAGCAGGTCGAAGCCATCTACGCCGTCGCCCGCCGCTCCGACACCTGGGTCTAGCCAGCGACCCCGACCCCAGCATCGGCCCTACTTGCGCTGCTTGCTCCGCACCACAGAGACCTTGGGCTTGCCGTCTCCCGGCGAGCGTGATTGCACGTCGAAGCCAGGGTGCGCCTTGAGGAGGTCCGCCAGCTTCGGGTAGCCCCACGTACGGGAGTCGAAGTCTGACGACAGCCGCGACAGGTTGGAGCCGACTGATCCAAGGCGAGCCCAGCCGTCGTCGTCGGCGGCGGTTTCGACGGCCTCGGACAAGAGCTTGCTCAACTTCGTGTCGCTCTGGAGCGGGGGCTTCGCCTTGGTCGCTGCGGCCTTGGGAGCAGCCGCGGGCTTGGCACTTTTCGCCGTTGCCGTCGCCGTTGCCGCGCGGGTCGCCGCCGGCTTGGGGGCATCCTCCGGGCCGCCCAGGTTCTCCACGTAGACGAACTTGGTGCACGCGGCCACGAACGGCTTGGGCGTCTTCATCTGACCAAAGCCGTAGGCCATCAGGCCCTGCTCGCGGATGCGCGCCGCCAACCGCGTGAAGTCGCTGTCGCTCGACACCAGGCAGAAGCCGTCGGCCGTATTTCAAGACACTGTGCCGCCGTGGAGCAGGTCCATCGCGTCGATGATCAGCGCGCTGTCGGTGGAGTTCTTGCCGGTCGTATAAGCGAATTGCTGGATGGGCTGGACCGAGTGCTTGAGCACCTCGTCCTTCCACTTGGCCAACCGCGTCGTGGTCCAGTCGCCGTAGGCCCTGCGGACGGTCGCGGTGCCGTACTTGGCGATCTCGACGAGCAGGCGCTCAAGATGCTGGGCGCTCGCGTTGTCGGCGTCGATCAATACGGCTAAGCGGGCCTCGTGCGTGGGTGTTGCCATGAGTCCACTCTGGCACTGATGGGGGTGGGGGTGCCTGGTGGGAGGCGCGGCCCGGGCCGGGTAGCGCCAGAACCCTACGGCCTCGTTCTCCACAGGCCCCGCTGGCGTGTGAGACCAAGCCCGTAGTCTCGCTCGGGTGACGGACGTGTATGTCTATGTCGACGAGACGGGGGACCTCGACTTCTCGGGCAATCCACGCGCGTCATCGCGCTTCGGATTGGGCAGTGCAGTGTTCCGTGGGCCCGATGGCGCCGCGCTCGCCGCTGGCCTCGAGCTACGGTGCCGCTTGGAGGCGGAGGGGCTCTCCCTGCCGCGCGGGTTTCACGCGAAGGACGACTCACACCGCACTCGAGACGAGGTCTTTGGACTGATTCGCGATCAGGCGCCGCGCTTCGACGTGACCTTCCTCGACAAGGAACGCGCCTACCCGAGGGTGCGCGAGGCCTCCGTCACCTATCGCTACAAGCTCGCGGTGTACCTGCACCTCAAGTGGGTGATTCCCCGGGTGGCCCCACTCGACGGCACCGTATTCGTGATCCTTGGCTCACTTCAAACGGCGGGCAAGCGTGAAGCCGTACGCAACGCGGTCTCCGATGTGTGTGCTCAGGTCGATCTGCCGCTCGCGCGGCTCGTGCCGTGCATCTGGGACGCACCTAGTTCGTGGGGAAATCAGGTCGCCGACTATGCGCTGTGGGCCGCGCAACGAGACATCGAAGGTCGGCAGTGCACGTGGTTCGAGCCATGCGTGAAGCCGACCCTCGCGTCGGTGTTCCATCCGTGGGCGTGAGGACGCCATTCGGGCAGAAAGAAACCGGCTATCCCGTTCTCACAGGAAGAGGTCCCCTGGACCCCTTGTCACCGGCTTCTACAAGCATATGCCCGGATCTGCTCATGTGCATAGTGGGGCAAACCGCTTGTGGAAACCGCACTGCACGTTTACCAATCAGGTAAACGCGAGTACCGTGATCGGATAGAGGCGGTCTATGCGATCGCCGACCTGTTTGACGACCTACCCCTCACCTTGGACGCACTCATGAACACCACGCATCTGCCCGACCACCTGGTCGCGTCGCCAGGCGACATTCTCGAGGAATGGCTCGACGAGCGACACATGTCGCAGCGCGAGCTTGCCGACCGCACTTCCAAGTCCGAGAAGTTCGTCAGCCAACTCATCAACGCCAAGGCATCGCTCACCGCCGACACCGCCCATGACCTCGAACTCGTCACCGGGGTCAGTGCGGACACCTGGCTGCGCATCGAGGGCTCGTATCGAGCGATGCTCAGGCGTCGCGAAGCCATCGACGCGGCGGACGCCGCTGAATCCCCTGTTGAGGCGGCGTTGTTGAAGTTCCTTCGCGACGCCGGGATTGTCACGGCTCCGGCGCGGGCCAAGGGTGAGCAACTCGTCCAGGTATTCAGCCTGCTCGGCGTGAGCTCAACCGATGGACTGGCTCGGTTGACGAGGCGGCACGCGGCGGCGTTCCGGGTGTCGGATTCCTTCACGCCCGACGCAGTGGCCACCGAGGTGTTGCTACGGCTGGCCCTCGACCAAGCCGACCGGGTGCCCACGCCCGCCTACCACGAGGCGCGACTGCGCGAGGCAATCCCGCGTCTGCGTGCGTTGACCGTGCCCGCTCCGGCTGACGGTGCGATGGCGGCCCGGGAGGAACTCGCAGCGTGCGGCGTTGCGCTCGTCTTTGTACCCTCCGTGCCCAAGGCGCACTGCCACGGCGTGACGATGTGGAAGGGCGATCGCGTCATCGTTGCGCTGTCGGACCGCGGCAAGTCCGAGGACCGCTTCTGGTTCACCCTGTTCCACGAACTCGCGCACGTGCTCGCCGGCAAGCGAGACGAGATTTACCTGGAAGGCCCGGGTGACGGCGACCAACCCGCTTGGGAAATCGAAGCCGATGCCTTCGCCGCTGAGATCCTCATTCCGGCGCCCGCGGAGGCGCGGCTTCCCGACGTCGCAAGCCTCGAGGATGCGAGCGACCTCGCGGCCGAACTTGGCGTGAGCCCCGCCATCGTGGTGGGAAGGCTCCAACACCTGGGCCTCAAGCCGTTCTCGTGGGGCAACGGGCTCAAGCGTCGGGTCGAGATTCGGTGGCCAGGCGCGGCCTAGTTGCGGCAGCTGCGCATCGAAAATCGCGAGTGTACATATGTAGGATGTACATATAGGCGAGAGAAGTAGGTGGAACCATGAGTGCAGCGAAGACTCGCATCAACATGCGCATTGACGAAGAGAACCTCGCCCTCATCAAGGAAGCGGCCGATGCCAACGGGCAGGACATGACGTCTTTCGTTCTCGGGGCCGCTCTTGATCGCGCGCGTGCTGTGGTGCTCGAGGCGCGGGTCACGAGGCTTAGCGCGGCAGAAGCCGCGCTGGACAGCGACGCCGAGCCTGCTCCAGAGCTCGTCGAGTTCTTGCGCGCCACGCAGGCGCGACTCGCGATGTCGCGCGAGGCTGCGCGGGCGTAGCCTCACCGGAGGTTTCATCCCCGACGTCACCACGTGGACCTCCACCAGCCCAGGCAAGCCCTTTGAGCAAGGCGGCGCCCTGTTCACGTTCCCCAGGGCTCCCGAACACCGCACGTCCTTCACGCTCACGACGACGTGGCGCGGCGAGTTCACCATCAACGCGGGCGCCACCTGGCGCGACGCCCCAGGCACCGCAACCACGACTTCAAACTCCACAACGGTGCACGTCTACAACCCCCACACCCACCTCGTCGACTGCGACCTCAACGGCAACTGCGTCACCGGCTCCCAAGGCGGCGGCAACCAAAACACCATCCTTGACCCCGACGGCGACGGCATCGACACCTACCTCATCCCCGACAACCAGATCGCCGACTACCTCGCCACCCGCGACGCTGGCCACACCTGGACCGACACCGCCCGCAAGGGCTAGGGCTGCCGCCCGCCCGCTTGGGCCTGTCGTCCTTGTGCGGTGCCATCAACGGTTTGTCGGCCCGTCACACCACGTCGAGCGGTCTCAGCGTCGGGAACTCGCCCAGACCCAAACCCACGGGCCTCCCCTCGAGTAGTGCGGCCGCGGCCTGGGTCACGTAGCCGGGCAAGTGCTCGGCGATCGACGCATCGGCCGCAAGTCCACGCGCCTCCTCGCGCACCCTTTCGGCGGTAGCGGCCAGCACGTCACGGGCGACCGGCTCGGCGATGCCCCACGTGCGCGCCTCCGCGACCAAGGCGTCGGCGTCGATGGTGTGGAGCGTCCGATGCCCGTCGATGAACAGTGCGGGCCCCACGCCGCCGCCGTAGAGAACGCCGGGGGTGACGTCATACATCGGCGCCAATGCCACCGTGCCATCGGCGCCGTGCAGCAAGGCGTGATTCTTCGCGTGAGCGTCGGTGTCCCCAACGATGAGCCGGAACACGGTGTGTTGCAGCAAGAGTTCCTTGTCGCCACGCCCGTCCTCAAACACGGTCCGATCGCGGTCGAGCAGTCCCGCGATCGCCGCGTACGTGGCGCGCGGGTTGCCCCATGAGAACTTGTCGTCGCCGCCCCATGGCAGCGCGAGAGCCTGGGCGGCATCCTCCTGATGCAGGCGGCGAATGCCAGCAGGCACCGGCTCGCGATCGAAGCGCTCGATGACCACCGCGGGTATGTCGCCGAACGTCTCGAGCCACACGTCATAGCCGATCAGGCCCGCGGCGCGGGCGAGGCGCATGGTCCACACCTCGGCGTGGGCGTCACGGATGGCATCCGGCGAGACGGGCTTGATCATGTGCGTCGACGGGTGGCCGTCGCGCGCCGAGTGCCAAGCCTCGGCCGACCTCCCGAGCGCCACCTTGGGCCGCAGGCCCGCGCTGACGGATCCGCCGCCGGCAACGAAGGTCGACGGATTCGCGACCTCGGCCGCAGCCTCGTCGGCCGTGAGAAGAGGACCGAGCGCGGTCACCTCGGGCCCCGGCAGCACGATTGCCCCAGCGACGTCCCTCCCCACGGCGGCAAGCAGTCCCACCAGCTTGCGGCGGCTCAATCCTGGGCGTTCGCGCAGCAGCGCGTCGAGCCGCGGGCCCTCGGGCAAGAGGCCCCCGAAGAAGGCTTCCGTTGCGGCGGCCGACGCGGGGGTTGCCTCGAGCGGAAGCGCCAACGAGAGCACGGGGGAGCCGATGCCGTACTCGTCGAGCGCCTTGGGTGAGGCGGTGAAGCGGGCACCGTCGGCGCCCTGTCGTAGCGTCCCGATGCGGCGACCGAAGAGGTGGACGTCGAGTGCGTGGTCAGGCATCGGTGCTCGGGGTTTCGTTGCTTCCGGCGTCGGTGCTCCAGGTGACGGAAATACCAAGGCGGCCGATGACCGAGAACAGGCGCGCGTCGAGGATCTTGGGGCGGCCGGTCTCGAGTTCGGACAGCCAGCGCTGGGTGACCCCCAGGCGCTCTGCAAGTTCCACTTGAGTGAGGCCCGCCGTGACGCGGGCGTGCCTCACGGCGCGGCCGAGGTCCTCAGGTGAGCGGAGCCTGCCGTGTCCCATCCGGGCCTCATTCCGTGTGCGTAATACTGCGACTGTAGCACGTGGACGTAATACGGGCGCTGCATTACGTGTGCGTAGTACGCCACTGGGTGGCCCAAGGCGGACTCGTGCGAGATCGAACCCCAAGCATTCTGATCCGCGGTCGCCGCGGTAACTGGTTCCGGTTGAGTTCATGAGCGCGGACGAGTTCCACAGGCAGTCGGGCTTCCTGTCCGAGGTGAGGTCAAGCGCAGTCATCGCGGCCAACGCGAAACTCGCTCGCTCGTGTCGGGCTCATCGCCCGTCTCCCCACCGATGCAGCGACCCTAGCTGGAACCGAATGGCCCCGCCAGATCCGAAGACAACAAGAGACCACCCATTGCCTCATGTCAATACCTCCGGGAGGGTTGGTTCGTTGCCTCAACTGAGAATCTCCGCGGGGGTCACCCGTTCCAGGCGCGGTTCACGGGTGG
>JAYTGI010000109.1:0-6220 GCA_043733605.1 Demequina sp.
AAGAATAGCGGGCAAGAACGAGCATGCGAAACCACACGGCGACGGGGGGTGATCAGGCCACCCGTCGCCTTTGGCCGCTAGCAGCAGCCGCTGTCGCAACAACCGTCGTTGCAACATCCGTCGTTGCAGCAACCGTCGCAACAACCGTTGGTGTCTTGTAGCGCCATCGTCCTCACCTCCCTTCGATGTTGATCTAATAGCGAAAACCTGCCTCATCTTTAGATGAATGTCAAATTGCGTGGAAGACTGAGCCCATGCTGAACACGCTCCCCGTTGTCGTCGCCGTCACGCCCGCCTGCTGCGCACCACTCGGCGAGCGCTCACAGGACCCGGAGTCCAACGCCATCGAGATCGCCACGCGACTCAAGGCGCTGGCCGACCCAAGTCGCGTGCGCATCGTCCAGGATCTGGCCTGTTGCGAGGGCCACGAAATCACGACCACCGACGCGGCGGCGTTCCTCCAGGTGAGCGAGGCAACCGCCAACCATCACCTCAAGAGACTCCAGCAGGCCGGGATCGTCGCGCCGCGACGCGATGCGCAGCGGGTGCATTACCGGCTCAATTTGGAGGTGCTGCGCCAATTGGGAGCCGTGCTCCAGGTGAAGTGCTGCGCGGATTGCCGCTGCGCGTAGGCGGGCCGAGAGCCCCGCGCCAAGAGCGGAGAGTGCGGGATTCGAACCCGCGGAGGCGGGTTACGCCTCAACAGTTTTCAAGACTGTCACCTTCGGCCGCTCGGTCAACTCTCCGGGGCGCCCGCAAAGGCGCCGCCGGCCTATTCTGCCAGGCCGCAGGCACAACATTGGCCGAACGGGCCGCGCGGGACAGGAAGAGGCGAAAGAGACAATGCCTGCACGATGGCTTTCCGCACCTCCGTGAACGCCGTCAGAGGGGCCCTGGAGGCTACGCGCCCGCCACCGCGGGCGGTATGCCGTCTTGCCATCCGTCGGGCATCCCGGGCGTGACGACCTTGAGTTGGTACAAGACGGCGACACGGGCGAGTTCTGCGTCATAAGTCGCCACGGTATCGACGTCCGGATGCGTCACGGCCGCGCCGACGTGTAGGGCGGCAAATGGCTTGAGCACCGCGGCAGCGTGAGTCGACACGGAGACGTTGGCATCCGAAAACCGGATGGCCGGAACCCTCGCCTTGACCTGCTCGACGATTTCGAACGCTTGGGCCTTGTTCTCCCGCGGATACAACTCCGCGGCCTGCCTCAACTCAGTGAGCCCCAATTGGGTGGTGACAAGCTCGGAGAGCCGGGGCAATGCCCACTCGACCCATTCGTCGTAATAGCGCACCCCCGGAAGGAAACGCACCAAAGCCGAGCCGTCTAGATAGATCACGTCCCCAAGGGTAGTCGTGCGGCACCACGTCTGCGGGCAGCGGCCGCGGAGCAAGGAGTCCGATGGCCGCGCAGCACTGCGGGCGCCACGCAAAATCGCGTGTCTCGCTTGTGGCCCGACGCACGCGCCGCCTAGAGCCGGCCGCGCCCAGGCGTGGCCCGGGTGACGGCCGCTACGACAATTCGACTACGACTTGAGACGCTGCATCGCGAGCTGAACGACCGCGATGAGCGCTTGCTTGGTGGCCGAACGCTCACGAGCGTCCGTGTACATCATCGGCACCTCGGGAGGTACGCCAAGCGCCTCCCTGACGTCCTCAAGCTTGTGCCGCGCGACGCCATCAAAGCAGTTGACGCACACAACGAACGGGATGCCCTTGCCTTCGAAGTAATCGACGGCAGGGAAGCACTGGTCGAGACGCTCCGTGTCGACCAGCACACACGCGCCGATGGCGCCGCGAACCAGGTCGTCCCACATGAACAAGAAGCGGTCCTGACCGGGGGTGCCGAACAGGTAAAGCCACAGGGCGCCGGGCAACGCAATGCGCCCGAAGTCCATGGCCACCGTGGTGGTGGTCTTGCGATCGGTGACGCCGCCAGCATCGTCGACGCCAACGGAGTGCTCAGTCATGGCGGCTTCGGTGTTGAGCGGGTCGATGTCAGAGATCGATCCGATGAAGGTGGTCTTGCCGACAGCAAATCCACCAGCAATCACGATCTTGACGACTGTTGGGGCGAGCGGCGTGTCGCTGGGTGCGACCGCCGCGTTAGAGGGCTGCGATGCCATCGAGGACACTCTCCAGAAGGCTGAGGGACAGTCCGCCGTTGGCATCGTGCGTTGCCTCGTCGTCGGCCGTCCCACTTGTGTGAATTGTCAGGTATTTTTCTTCAGCAAGATCCGTGACGAGCACGCGCACAACGCCCAGCGGTAGCCGGGTATGGGCCGAGAGTTCAGCCACGGATTGATATTGACCCGCAGCAAGCTGCAGAATCTTTCTTTTCTCAGGGGTAAGCCCCCGAGCGTTTTGTGCGCCGGAATCCGCCTGGACGAGGGCCTCCAAGGGGAGGCCCTTGGAGGCGGCACTCACCCGCCCACCGGTCACGGCATAAGGCCTGACCGTGTAGGCCTCGTCGTCCGCACCTTTGTACGGGTCCAGGATTTCCGTCATAGCCATTCCTTAGCGGAGCGGGCCGTCGGTGGGAAGATTCTGGCGCATCTCGGTGATGAGTTGCGGCGTGAGTGCGTTCTCGGTGCGCGACACCAGAAGCGTCATCTCGTAGCCCACGAGGCCAACGTCGCACGTCGAATCGGCGGCGACGGCCAGGACAGCACCGTTGTTGACACTCATGAGGAAGAGAAAGAGTTCATCCATCTCGATGATGGATTGACGCACTTCACCAGCCCGCAGTTGCCGCGCCGCGCCGCGCGTCAGGGATGCCATGCCTGACACGACGGCAGCGAGAGTGTCGCCACCAGTCCTATCGAGATTCTTCGACATCGCCATTAGCAAGCCGTCGGCACTGACGACGAGCGTGTGGCGCGTTCCGGGTACGGTCTGGACGAAGTTGTCCAGCAGCCAACCAAAGTTGGTGGCTTCAGTACTGAGCGCGGTCACTTGTCCTCCTTGTTGCTGTGGCCCGTGGTCGGGACACACTTGAGTATGTTCATGGTTCGGTTAGGGAACCCTGCGTACTTTCATTGAAGTTGTGCACGTCGTCCCTTGCTCGCTGAGTGCCAGAGTAGAACGCTGAGAAGCGACTCCGCACCGCTTCGGCATCTCTTGGCGCCGATGGCACGACTTCCACAGCCTCGTCGGACACAATTTCGCGCGCGACCGGCGTACGTTTTGCCAACCCAGCGCGCGTCGTTTCGACCTTCGGGCGCTGGGCAGCAAGAGAGCTCAACTCCGAGAATACGGCCGAGGCGTAGTCCTCATGGCTGGCGCCGCCCGATTCTGGCGAGATTTGAACGACCGGGCGGTACTCGGTCGCCGACTCTGGAGCCGCGGCCTGCAGTGCACTCGCTCCCGCAGTTTCCCAACCGAGGGGACGCGCCAACTGGTCAGGTGAGTAGACAATTCCATGTTCGTCGGGCCCGAACATCGCTGGCCCACCCTGCTGCGGCGCCGGCTCAAACGACGTGACGGAGTGGGAGGGCGCGCCACCACGCTGCTCATCCTGTCCGCGTTGGACGAGCGGTGGTTGGATAGGCGCTGGTTGGATAGGCGCTGGTTGGATAGGCGCTGACCCAAAGCCAGGACCTTCTCCGTACGGCGACGGCTCGGTTCGAGATATGGGCGGGAGCATCGCCCACTGCGGACCGAGGTCCTCTTCGCTGACCGGCGTCTCACGGCTCACGGGAACGTACGAGCCCGGGTCGGTCGCCTGCGTCGGCTCAGCCACGGGCATGTAGCCGCTTGAGTAGCTTTCGTGCGCAGGCGGCTCCTCAGCAGCGGCCCAGCGCTCTTGGGGCGCCGGTTCCCGGAAAGGTGGCAGTTCATCGGATTGAGGCGCTTCGGCCTCGACGCGCGACTCACGCTCCGGCGCGGGCAACGCCCACGATGGTGCCGGGCCCGTTGTGATGGGCTCCTGCGGCGGACCCTGGGGCGCCATGAACGGCACGGTCGAGTCGTCAGAGGGCACGCTCTTGCCTTGCTTGCCGAACAGCCTCGAGAAGAACCCACCACGGTCCTCGCCGTGGGACCTTCCCGCGCCATCCATGATGAGGTCATCGAGGCTCGGGACGGAGGTGACCGGATCGGCCTCGAACTGCGCCTCGCGCGGGGCCTGCTGTTGCCACGGGTTGGCGGCGGCTGGGGCGGCTTGAGACTGCGCCTCGCGCGGGGCCTGCTGCTGCCACGGGTTGGCGGCGGCAGGGTACAAGGGCGACCGAAATCCCGGTGCATCTGCCGGGGCGGACCGGTCCGGCTCCTCATCGAGCGATACAGCATCGACGCCTGCGCTCTCACCCTCGCCGTGCCACCGGTCATCCACGGCGGGGCGTTCCTTGCGGACAGGAGCGGTAGCGATCGGCCCATCATCCTCTTCGAGTTGCGGAACGAGCATCTCCGAAACCTGCTCGTCGGCGACCGGCGCGTCTGGGACGCCTGCGGCGTCATCTTCGATATATCCGGTACTAATGAGTGGCGACTGGCGCACCGCGCGTTGCTGAGGATCACGGCGACCGGCCTGGTCCGCGATGAAGTTCCTCATCACCTCACTGGCATTGTCGCGAGAACTGTCGTCCGGCTCATACCCATCGGCCCCGCGAGGAGCGGCGGTCGCCGCCAGCTCGGCCGTGCCTGCCATGGCCGGTGGCGCTGGCTCATCGGGCGCGATCGAAGGCACGGAGGACTCGTCGACGGCGTCGACGGGTGCATCTGAAACTGCCACGCCCCTGCGCACCGCATGTCCCAACGACTCGGCGTCGGGGGCGAGATCCTCGGGTACCGCCTCGGGGCCACGGAGGGGCCGGAAGCCACGGAAGACTCGAGACCGGGCCTCGGCGCTCTCAGGGGACACCTCGTCGGCGGCCAGGATTGGGGTAAATCCGCTCGTGGTCGCGCTGCGGAGTGCGCTGAGCTGCTCGTCAGATGCCCGCTGCGGAAGCGCGATGATGCTGGTCGTGTCCTGCACCGCCTCGGAGCCCGCGACGGCCCGTCGGCGCCGCGTCGGCAGCCCAACCTCGGTGGTGCCTGCCGTGAACTCCTCGAGGTCGAATGCGACGGCAGTGGGCGCCTCCGCGGCGTCCGCGGCGACAAGTTGGTCGATGTCGCTCGGGCCAGCGGGCTCGGGAACGCCCCTGGGCGCGAGCGCCGCCGGCTCTGGCAGCAGTTCGGGAGCGTCGGCTGGACGGCCTGAAAGGTTCACGCCGTCCTCAATGACCGTGGGCTGATAGGCCGACAGCCCTCTTGAGGCGAGCGCGGGATCGATGATCTCTTCGGCCGTGAGGTCGTGGTGGACGAGCGCGGCAGGCGCGTGAAGGCGGTCGTCCGCCGTCGTCCCGGTCGAGTGCCCGTGCGTGTAAGAGACCGAAGGGTCAAACAGGGATGGCGGCATGACAATAGTCGCCTCGGTTCCCCTGCCCTCCGTAGATACGAGGTGAACGCGCGCTCCCACTCGGCGAGCAATACGTCCGACCACGAAGAGCCCCAGGCGCTGTGCCCCAAGGATTTCAGAGGCTGCCGTCGAAGCGACGCGAGAGTTGGCCTCCCCGAGCTCATCAGGCGTCATGCCGATGCCATGGTCGACGACGGTCACGACGAACGCTCCATCGCGTTCCATGGTGCGAACGACCACTTGGGTTCCCGGGTCGGAGAACACCGTCGCGTTCTCAAGGAGTTCCGCGAACAAGTGGGCGGCTGTCAATGCCGAGTGACCGAGCATGGAGGGGTCGGCGTCAAGTTCGAGCTGAATGCGCTCATAGAGCTCGATCTCGGAAGAAGCGGTGCGAATCACGTCAGATAGCGGCATGGGCCTACGCAACCGGCGACCGGTGTCGATGCCTGCTAGCACGAGGAGAGACTCGCTGTTTCGACGCATCCGGGTGGCGAGGTGATCCAGTGCGAAGAGCTTGGTCAGCGTCTCCTGGTTGTCTTCCGTCCGCTCCATCTCATCGATCGACGCGAGCTGCCTGTTGAGGAGCACCTGGTCGCGGCGCGCCACGTTGACGAACATCTCGGAGATGGATCCACGTAGTGCGGCCTGCTCGGCCGCGATGGCTAGCGTCGCCGCGTTGACCGAGTTGAACGCCTCTGCGAGCCGGCCGATCTCGTCTTGCGATTCCACCGGGATCTGCACCTCGGAGACGTCAACCGTCTGGCCAGGCATCGCCACGCGCTCCACGAGTCGCGGCAACTCTTGACGCACGGCGGTTG
>JAYTGI010000110.1:0-6201 GCA_043733605.1 Demequina sp.
CGATGACTACCACCTCATCGACGCGACCGCCGTGCAGGACGGTTTCGCCTTTCTGGTCGACCACATGCCGCCGCGGGTTCAACTCGTGATGGGAACGCGGGCTGACCCCCGCCTGCCGCTCGCTCGGTTGCGGGCGCGTGGCGACCTCGTGGAGATTCGCGCAGCCGACTTGCGCTTCACCGCCAACGAGTCCGCGGCCTACCTCACCGGCGCGATGGGGCTCCCACTCACGGCGCCCGAGGTCGCGGCGCTCGAGGGACGCACCGAGGGGTGGATCGTCGCGCTCCAGCTCGCGGCGCTCTCCCTGCAGGGCAGGGAGGACCCGACGGGCTTCATCGAGACATTCGCGGGCGACGACAGGTTTGTGGTCGACTACCTGGTGGAAGAGGTGCTGCACCGGCAGCCCGACAGGGTGCGGCGCTTTCTGCAATACACCTCGATCCTGCCTCGGTTGACCGGACCGCTGTGCGACGCGCTCACGGGCGATGACGACGGGGCGGCGATGCTTGAGACGCTCGAGCGCAGCAACCTCTTCGTCGTGCCGCTCGACGACCAACGCCGGTGGTACCGCTACCACCACCTCTTTGCCGAAATGTTGGCCTCGCGGCTGCGGGATGAGGCGTCCGGCACCATCGCGTCGCTCCACCGGCGGGCGAGCGACTGGTACGAGCGCGAGGGGAACCTGCCCGCGGCCGTCCGCCACGCGTTGCTCTGCGAGGATCCGACCCGCGCAGCTGAACTCTTCGAGCTTGCCGCACCGACGATGTTCAGGGAGCGCCAAGAGGCGACCGTCCGCGGCTGGCTCGAGGCACTCCCGGATGACCTCATCCGCGCGCGGCCCTCTCTCGCCATCCACTATGTGGGCGCGCACGTGGTGAGCGGCGACTTTGACGGCATCGAGCCCTATCTTGACGCCGCGGAAAGGTCGCTGGCCGAGTACTCGGGGCCCCACGACGGGATCCTCCGCATGATCCCCGGAATGGTCTTCGCCTATCGCGCCGCGATCGCACAGTCGCGTGGCGACATGGCGGGGGCCGCGGCGCACGCGCGGAGGGCCTTCGAACTCGCAGACCCCGCCGATCACATGGCACGGGGGGCGGCGGCAGGGCTCTCGGGCCTCGCGTCATGGACCATGGGCGAGTTGGCCTCGGCCCGCGAATCGTGGACCGACGCCGTCGCGAGCCTGGATCACGCCGAGCATGTGTCTGACGCGATGGGCGGAAGCATTGCCCTGGCAGACATCATGATCGCGCAGGGAAATCTCCGCGATGCGGAGAACGTGTTCGCGTCGCGATTGGCGCGGGCCACAGCGACCTCGCAACCGGGGATCCGCGGAGTCGGCGACATGCACGTTGGCCTTGCCTCGCAGCTGTGTGAGCGCGGCGACATCGCCGCCGCAAAGGAGCACCTCGACGCGAATCGCGCGCTCGGCGAGGCCGCGGGCATGCCTCAAAACCCGTATCGATCCCGCGTGGCCGCCGCGCAGGTCGCGTGGGCGGAGGGCGACCTCCCGGCCGCAGCCCTGCTGCTCGACGACGCCGAGCGCGTGTACGTCGGCGACTTCTTCCCCATGGTCAGGCCCATCCCTGCGATGCGCGCACGCGTGCTCGTAGCGCAAGGGAGGGAGGGCGCGGCGCTCACGTGGGCGGGCGGGCGCGGACTCGGCGTGGACGACCAGCTTTCCTACCTCGCCGAGTACGAGCACGTCACTCTTGCGCTGGCGCTCGTCGCTCAGGGGCGGAAGACGAGGGACGATGCTCCCCTCGTCGACGCGGCGCGACTGCTCGAACGCCTTCGGTTTGCCGCGGAGGCGGGCGGAAGGACGGGGAGCCTCATCGAGATCCTGGTCGTCCAGGCTCTTGCCCAACAGGCAATCGCCCAGCACGCGCGCGCCAGGCAGGAAGGCGGGGACCAGGCCGCCGCGCTCGAGACCTTGCGTCGGGCGGTCACCCTCGCCGAGCCAGAGGGATACGTCAGGGTCTTTGCCATCGCCGGCGACCCGCTTGTCGGCCCGTTGAAGGCGCTTGCCAAGGAGGGTGCGCTGACCGGGTACGCGCGCCAACTCCTCGCCGCGATCGACGCTACGTCAACCGCCGCGGCCTCCGCCGCGGCCTCCGCCGAGGGTCACGCCTCGCGCGACATCCAAGGCCTCATCGAGCCGCTGAGCGAACGCGAGCTCGACGTGCTCCGGCTGCTACGGTCCGAGCTCTCCGGGCCCGAGATCGCGCGGGAGCTCTTTGTGTCCCTGAACACGGTGCGCACTCACACCAAGAGCATCTTCACCAAGATGGGCGTCAACAACCGCCGCTCCGCAGTCCGCGCCGCGGACGAGATGGGCCTCTTCGGCCGCACACCCCGCGCCTAACGCCTAGCGCCTAGCGCCTCATGCCTGGCGCCTAGCGCCTGGCCGCCTGGCCGCCTGGCCGCCCCAGTTGACCCGTTGCAGCCCCGCGAGAATCACCACCCCTCTCACCACATGTGGTGAGGCGCGCTCACCAGGCCCGCTCGTAACGTCCTAGTTATCGGCTGGTGCTCGCTTCCGCGAGATCACCCCGGACCGGTGAATCGCACGCAGGGAGAACCATGAACCACCACCCGAGCCTCCACGGCCCCGGTCGCTACGAGATCCGAGTCCAGGGACGCATCGACGCCCGCTGGGCGGCCTCGTTCGACGGGATGTCCCTCTCCGCGGGCAACTCGGGCACCACCGTCATGACGGGCTGGTTCCCTGACCAGTCCGCACTCCACGGCGCCCTCGAGGCGCTGCGCGACCTGGGAATGCCCCTCGTATCGGTCATCCCTGTCGACGACGAACCCCGGCGGTAATCACCCCCAAAAGTAACGACCCCATCAGCAACCAGTCCCCAAGGAGAAACCCCATGTCCACTTCAACGCTGACCAGCCCCCTGACCCCGTCCAAGGCGCGAATCCCCATGCGCGCCTCGCGCAAGCAGTCGCTCGCCGCGGGCCTGTTCTACCTCGCAACCTTTGTGTCGATCCCGATCCTGAGCCTCTACTCGAACGTGCGTGGTGACGGCTTCCTCGGCAGCTCGGGGCCCGACGGACCCGTCCACGTCGGCGCGATCCTCGAGATCATCGTCGCCCTGTCCGGCATCGGCACCGCGATCGCCGTCTTCCCCGTCGTCAAGAAGCAGAACGAGTCGTTGGCGCTCGGCTTTGTGGCGGCCAGGACCCTCGAGGCCGCCGCGATCATCGCCGGCGTCGCGAGCCTGCTGTCGCTCGTGACGCTGCGCAACACCGGCGCGGGAGTCGACCCGGGCCTCACCGGTCAGGCGTTGGCAAGCATGTACGACAAGTGGTTCATGCTCGGCCAGAGCATGATGCCGTCGATCAACGGCCTGCTGCTCGGCACCCTGCTCTACCGTTCGCGCCTGGTCCCTCGCATCCTCCCGACGCTGGCTCTCATCGGCGCTCCGATCCTCTTCGTCTTCACGATGCTCGCGGTCGTCGGCGTGGTCGACAACGGTTCGGCCGGGGCGGGCCTGGCGGCCGCGCTGATCGCCATCTGGGAGTTCTCCCTGGGCATCTGGCTGACCTTCAAGGGCTTCAAGCGCTCGCCCATCACCGATGAATTCGACGCTGAGGCTGCGGCCAAGAAGGCTGCCTACGCGCGGTAGCAGCAGCGACCCTCGCCACCCGCCTCCCTCGCGGTGGCGGGGGTCGCCTCTCGCCACATCCTCTGGCCCTGAACGGCCGACCTCACGAAAGGCGTCATCATGATTGAGGCACAATCCCTGACCAAGCGTTACGGCGACAAGATCGCCGTCGACGACATCAGCTTCACCATCCCCCCTGGCTCGGTCACGGGTTTCCTCGGCCCGAACGGGGCGGGCAAGTCCACGACGATGCGCATGATCATCGGTCTCGACCGGCCAACCCACGGCAGCGTGACCGTCAACGGCAAGCCGTACGCGAGGCACCGCTCCCCCCTCAACGAGGTGGGCGCGCTTCTCGACGCCAAGGCCATTCACCCTGGCAGAAGCGCACGCTCGCACCTTCGGACGATGGCGGCGACGCATGGTATTTCCGCCCTCAGGGTGGACGAGGTCATCGACATGACCGGACTTTCGAGCGTCGCAACCAAGCGCGTCGGCGGATTCTCACTCGGCATGGGCCAGCGCCTCGGCATCGCCTCCGCGATGCTCGGGGACCCGCGCACCCTCATCCTGGATGAGCCCGTGAACGGCCTCGACCCCGAGGGCGTGCTGTGGGTGCGCCACCTGGTGCGCCAGCTCGCATCCGAGGGACGCACCGTGTTCCTCTCGTCGCACCTCATGAGCGAGATGGCGCAGACGGCCGATCACCTCTTGGTCATCGGTCGAGGCAAGATCCTCACGACCGGGCCCGTTCAGCAGGTCATCGATTCCGTTTCGGGCACCTCGGTCCGCGTCAGGTCGCCGCAGGTGGCCGAGTTGGAGCGCCTCGTGTCACGCCCAGGCGTCACCGTCTCGTCCCCGGAGGCCGGCACGATCGACCTGCGCGGGACGACGGCCGAGGCCGTCGGCGAGGCCGCCGCCGCTCACGGCATCGTCCTCCACGAGCTCAGCCAGCAACGGGCGAGCCTCGAAGAGGCCTACATGAGCCTCACTCAAGACTCGGTCGAGTACCGATCCGAAGTCGCCGTCACCACGCAGAAGGAAGACAACTCATGACCGCCACGCTCGCCGTCCCCGCGGCGCTATCGAACATCGTCCCAAGCCGTGCCGCCGATGCCCGACGCACCTTCGTCGGCGTCATGCGCGGAGAGTGGATCAAGCTCCTGTCGCTCCGTTCGACCTGGTGGGTGCTCGGATCGACCGTCGCCATCATGGCGTTGCTCGCCCTAGGGGTCGCGTCGTCTCTCGACTCCCTCATGGCCGATCCCCTGATGGCGCAGGCGTTCAGCAACGCCAATGGCGCCGCGCTCGTATCGAGCGGCTTCCAACTCGGCATGGTCACCATCGCCGTGCTGGGCGCGCTCATCGTCACGGGCGAATACTCCACGGGGATGATCCGTTCGACATTCGCTGCAGTCCCGACGCGGGCGCCCGTGCTCCTCGCCAAGGCGATCGCGCTCACCGTACTTACGACCGCCGTCGCGGTGGTCGGCATCGCGGTGTCCTACCTCACCACCATGGGCATGCTCTCCCCTTACCACCTCGTCCCCGCCCTCGATCACGCCGAGACCTGGCGGATCTTTGCGGGAACCGCCTATTGCCTCGTCGCCGCCGCGCTCTTCTCGTTGGGCGTCGGCACGCTTCTCCGCTCCACCGCCGCGACGGTCACGGTGGCCCTGACCGTGCTGCTGCTGCTTCCGGGGATCCTGGGTTTCATCAACATCCACTGGGTCCAGACGTTCGTCCGCTACCTTCCGATGCCCGCCTCGCAGTCGTTCCTCCCGTCCGGAGACCCGAACCAGAACATCGGGACGCACCTCTCGTCGTCGGCCGGTCTGCTCGTGATCGCCGCCTACGCGATCGTGCCGCTCGTTGGCGCGGCAGTGATGGTGCGTCGCCGAGACGCCTGACGCGAGAGCATCGGCAAGCGACCTCCCCCAGCGCCGCCAACGCTTCAGACATACAGTGGAAGCATGGTGCATGAGGGCGTATCCTCTGTGGCCCTCAGCGACGAAAGGCTCGGTGTCCTGCGGGAGTGCCAGGGCGCCCCGGTATCCTTGCACACCGCCTCGCCGTCGCCCCTGGCCGGGGTCACGAGCTGCCCCGAGCGGGTTCCGCTCCGCAAGCCCTCCTCACGCTCAAGCCACCCCGAATGGAGATCGTCATGAAGAACGCCTTTACGGGAGTTAGCGAGTACGACCGTTTTGGTCCCTGGGTCGACAAGGTCGACGAGGAAGGGGACGTGCCTCACCTTTATCGCGACTATCCGATCGATTTCAGCTCGGAGCCGTTGGTGCTGAAGGTGCCGCGCAACATCGCGCGCAGGAACGCAACCCCCGACATGGACCTCTATAACCATCTGATCGTGCTGGGGCAGCAGGACCTGACCGTCCTTTCCAGACGCGTGAGCAAGTCATCGCGCGCGGCGGATGCCGCAGCGAGCGACGAAACGGGTCGCGCTGGGAGGTCGGCAGCACGCGAGCGGGCGAGTTCCGACAGCAGCGATGGGTACAACGTCGTCACTATCGCGCGTGCCGACGTGGTCGCGATTCGCACCAGTCTCAACCTCTTGGATGGCCGCCTC
>JAYTGI010000111.1:0-2164 GCA_043733605.1 Demequina sp.
AGGCGGTCCGACGTGGTGGTCAGGACATGGCGTCCGGAGCGGGACCGACGCGTCCTTATCGTGGTTGACACCTCCCGCCACGCCGCAGCGCGTGTGGGCGACCAGCCTCGCATCGACACCTCGATCGAGGCGGCGTTGTTGCTGACTGCGCTGGCATCCAAGGCAGGCGACAGGGTAGAGGTGATCGCTTTCGACCGCACTGTCCGCACTCGAGTGCGGGGACTATCGGGACCCGCGATGATGGCCGCGCTCGCCAACCAGTTGGCTCCCTTGGAGCCCAGGCTCGTCGAGGCGGACTGGACGGCCCTCGCCTCGATTGTGGATGGGGCGCTCGGCCAGCGCGCCCTCGTAGCAGTGCTCACAAGCATCGACCCTGCTGCGGTCGAATCGGGTATGTTGCGCGCGCTGAGGCCCCTGGCGAGAAAGCACCAGGTGGTCGTCGCCTCCGTCGATGACCCCGACGTGCTTGGCATGATGTCGCTTCGCGATGACGTGCTCGATGTATACGGCGCCGCCGCCGCGACCCGCTTTGACCTCGAACGCAAGGGCGTCTCGGAGCGACTGCGCAAGAGCGGAATCGACGTAGTGTCCGGCGGGCCTGAAGAGATCGCGCCGCGACTCGCGGACCGGTACCTCGAGCTCAAGGCCGCGGGCCGGCTGTAGCCGAGTAGGTCAAGCCCCTGCTAGCCGCTCGTGGCCGCGATCGCCTCGCGCGATTCCTCACCCACATCACCCGTGAATCCCGCGCGCCACGCCCGTCGTCCCACGACGAGCACGTACGCCCAGAAGCCAGCCAAGGCGGTGATTCCAATCGAAATCTTGACCACCCACGGCAACGCGGAGCCTGTCACAAAACCCTCGATCACTCCGGAGACAAGCAGGACAAGCACGAGACCAAGCGCCACGCCGAACATCGCGCGGCCTTCCTCGGCCATCGCCCGCATGCGCGGCCGCAGTCCGGGAGCGAGGATGGTCCAAAAGAGTTTGAATGCGGCGGCCCCTGCCACCCACACCGCGGTGAGCTCGAGGAGCCCGTGGGGTGCGATTAACTGGAAGAAGATGTCGAGGTAGCCGAACTCGTGCATGATCGCGCCCGCGCCGCCGACCGCGACCGCGTTCTGGTACTGCACGTACAGCGGCACCACACCGGTAAACGAGCCGGCGATGGTGATCGCGGCCACCCACGCGTTGTTGGTCCACACCCTTCCGAAGAACGACAACGACGGGTTCTCGGAGTAATACGACGCGAAAGCCGTCTGGGCGTATTCCTGGCGATCGGCCTCGGAACCCAACTGTGCAAGAACCTCGGGATGGCTCGCGGTGTAGAAGCCCACCGCGATGGCGACCGCAAAGAACCCGACCATCGTGGCGACGGTCCACCACCGCAATCGATACAAGGCGGCGGGAAATCTCCATGCGAGGAAGCGCGCGAATTCGCGCCACACCGGCTCCCGTGCGCCCGCGAGAGACGCGCGGGAATTTGCCAGTAACACCGACAGCCTCGAAACGATCGCGGGGTCAGGCGCGCTCGATCTGACAATCGCGAGGTCGGTCGCGGTGTGCTGATAGAGGCGAGTAAATTCGTCGGCCTCGGCTCCCGTGAGACGCCTCATCGAGCCGAGCCTCTTGAGCCTTTGCCACCGCGGCTCGCGCACCGCAGAGAACGCGTCGAGATCCATGCCCCTACCTTGCCACAGGCGCTAGGGTGCATAGGTGACCACAGGGGACGAGACGATCATCGGTGAGGGCGTCGCGCTGGACACTGCGGCGGCGTCCCTCGGCTCGAGAGCCGCATCAGCGCTCCTCGACGCCATCGTGCTCGGCGTCGTCTACTTCGGCACCACCATCGCGATGGCGATTGTCCTGCCTAGCACTCTCGACTTCGCCGCCGTCTCAGCGATCTACCTCACGGAAGCCATCGCGATCTTCGTCGGCGTTCCAGTGGTATTTGAGACGGTATCTCGGGGCAAGAGCGTCGGCCGCTACGCCCTTGGTCTGCGCATCGTTCGGGATGACGGCGGGCCTATTGCGCTCCGCCAGGTCGTAGTGCGAGCGCTCGTGGGTGTCATCGAACTCTGGTTGTCCGCCGGGTCGATCGCCCTGATCGCGTCGGCGTCCAACTCACGCGGGAAGCGAGTGGGCGACATGCTCGCCGGAACCTACG
>JAYTGI010000112.1:0-6196 GCA_043733605.1 Demequina sp.
CTGGCTTGTGCGAGAAAGTACTTCGCGACGTAGCGTGGAGTCATGAACAACACCTTGCCGCCCTTCTCGGCAGAGCAAATCCGTATCGGTACACCTGACGGTCACACCCTTGACATCGTCACTACCCGCGACGGCGAGGTGGTCGACAGGCGTCGGACCGTCTATTTCGAACCGGACGAGAACTCCGTAGCGATGCGGGTGGCTTCGCTCAGTGAGACGGGCGAGTTGGCTTCTGAGGCGATGGTGGCGCGCACCACCTGGGCGGACCTGCGGGATCACGCGGTCTTTCCCGCCGAAACCACCACGGTGCGCGCGGACACCATCGAGACTCCGCTGGGGAGTCTCGACTGTGCGCGCTACGACGTGGCAACCGGAGAGACGACATTGGCGTTCTGGTTTGCGGAGGCGCACCCGGGGATGCCTGTTCGCTATGCGACGCTGAGCGACGGCGTCGAGGTCGAGGTGACGACGGTCGTGGCGATCACGCGGACAGTCGCAGAAGGCGGCGACTAGGAGAGACGGCGACCAGGAGAGAACGGGTTAGCCGTCGGTCACACCCAGCGCCGCCAATGCCGCCCAACCTGCTGCCGCGTGGCCGTCCTCATCAATCCCCGCGAGCAAGGCCGCATAGGCCACGGCTTCGGCCCTGACTCTCGCGATCGTCGTCGCCGACAGCAACCCACGGGGCGCCGCCGCGCCTCCCGCGTCGGCGTAGGCGCGGGCGAGGTCCTCGAAGTGCTCGTCGCCCACGAGCGCGAGGGCTTGGCCTAGGTCGGCAGCGGGGTCCCCTGCGGCCGCGTCACCCCAGTCCAAAATGCCGCTGAGGCGGCCGCCTTTCGTGATGATGTTGCGCCCGTGAAGGTCGAGGTGAGTCCAGGTGACGGGCCCCGGCTCCTGGACCGCCCCGTGCTTGAAGATTGTGTGCGCGACGTTCGGGTGCACCGCTTCACCGTGGCGGGACACCAAGACCTCCAGCCGAAGGTCGAGGCGCTCCGCCCTGGATGCCAACGAGACCGATCGGAACGGGTTGCGGGGGGCGTCGCCTGGCGCGGCAACATGCACCTGCGCGAGTGCTCGTCCCAGGTCTCTCGCGCCATCCGCGCTCAGCGGGGCGTCGTAAGCGATGGTCCCTTCGAGCCATGTCACGACGGACCACCTCCACGGGTAGTCAGCCGCGGGCACACCCATGCGTACGAGTCTCGGCAGCGGGAACGACCATTGGGCACTGATTCCAGGCAGCCAGCCGAATTCAGTCGCGATGAGCGTCGCGCCAAGCTTGCGTCGGGGGAGACGCACGGCAAGGTCGTCTCCGAGCCGAATGGTGACGTTGTCCCAGCCCTCGTGACGCGAGCCGAGGCGCATTCCCGCCAGGTCGGGAAACTGAGAGCGTAGCAACGCGGCGACCAGAGCGTTGTCGATCGGCACTTCGGCGTCAGGCGTGAAGTCGTTGATCACGCTGTCCACTCTATGGTCGCGAACTCCGGTCCGCGCCGATGTCGCCGATTGCTCTACATCCGCGAGTAGTCACGGCACACTTGACCCATGAGCACCGACATACCCGACCACAAGCGCTTCAATCACACCATCAAGTACCAGCGCGAGTTGTTCACGCGGCTACCCGCGGGCGCGCGCACGGCGCTCGACCTTGGATGTGGTGAGGGGCTCGCTGCGCGCACTCTCGCTGCGGCGGGGCTCAGCGTCGTGGGAGTGGACGCCGATGCCCCCAGCATCGCTCGCGCTGAGGCTCAAGACACGACGGGCGTCACCTATGTGGTGGGCGACGTCTTGACAGCGGACCTGGAGCAGGCAGATGTGGTGTATTCGGGCGTGATGCTGCACCACATCGACCTGCGTGAGGGACTTGAGCGTTTCCGGTCATTGGTGGCACCCGGCGGCGTTTTGCTCATCGTCGGTACCGCACGCAACACCTGGAGAGACCTGCCCTTCGAGTTTGCCGCCTCCGTTGTCGACAAGGCGTTCGCCTTGGTCAAGGGAGTGTGGCGACACGGCTCGCCCGAGGTATGGCCACCCCCGCACACGTATCGCGAGGTGGAGCGTGCCGTCAACGAGCTGTTGCCAGGCGCCTACTATCGTCAGAACCTGTTGTGGCGCTACACGGTCAGGTGGGACGCGCCGCCATCCTCTTGAGGTCGGAAGACGCTTCCCTGGGCGGCAGGTGTCTCAACCGACCGACCCCATTCTCCGCACGCCCTCTTCGAGGAGGTCGGGACGGGTCGCAAAATTGAGTCGCACGTGGCCCGCTCCGCCGGTACCGAAGGTCAGACCCGAGTTGAGGCCCACCCGTCCGCGCTCAAGGAACACAGACGCTGGGTCGTCGCCGAGCCCGAGCGCGCTGCAGTCCAGCCACGCCAAATATGTCGCCTCCGGCATCCTGTAGCCGATCGTTGGTAGGTATTCCGCGAGCAGTTCGCCCAGCAACGTCCTGTTGGCGTCAAGTCCCGTCATGAGGGTGTCGAGCCACGGGCCGCCGTCGCGGTATGCGGCCGTCTGGGCGATCGCGCCAAAGTGCGTTGGCCAGTGGTGGGCACCCGCCTTGAAGGAGTCTCGCCGTGCCTTCGCCTGCGCGCCGAAGACAAGAAGCGCGGCGGGGAAGGCCGCGAGGTTCCACGCCTTGGACGCCGAGTGGAGCGCCATGCCCGTTGGGTCAACCGTCAGATAGGGAATGAACTCCCCATCCGGATAGATGATCGGCGCGTGAATCTCATCCGCAACGACCGTGGCGCCGTGGCGGGCGACGACGCTCGCGAGTTGCTCGAGCTCCGCGCGAGTGTGCAACGTACCGCCAGGGTTGTGGGGATTGCACAGCAACAGCGCGACGCCGGGATCTCCCGCCATCGTGGCGCTCCCTAGCGCGGCGTCGATCGTCTCCGGGTCGAGCCTCATCTCGGCGGTCAGCCGCGCCTCGACCACCGTGAGTCCCGCCTCGCGCAGGTACGTGTAGAACGGCGGGTACACGGGCGAGGTCACCACGACGGTGCCGCCGGGCCCAGCCGCGAGAAGTAGAGCGTCGGTATACCCGGGGATCACTCCAGCTACGGGCCGGATGAACGAGGCATCGAGAGCGGGCCACGACCAACGGGAGGTCGCGAAGTCGACGAACGATTCGACGAAGGGAGTCGAGCCTGGGTACCCCGTGTCGCTGTCGCGGATCGCCTTTTCCAGCGCCGCCCTGATCGGATCGGCGAGGTCAACGTCCATCTCGGCAACCCACATCGGCAGCACGTCTGGGGCGTAGCGCTGCCACTTGATGGACGTGCGCGCGCGTAGGCGCTCGTAGGGGACCTGGGTGAGGGGATTCGCCAACTGCATGCGCTCAGTCTGGCACGCGTCGCAACGGAGTTAGCGGGGCGGCTCGGAGTCGGCTTCGGGCTCCTCCGAGAAGGCGTAGTCGCGCCATGTGGAGTACTGCTCGGGATTTTCGACGCGATCCTTGCGGAACGAAACGTCGATTTCGGACGCGAGGGGATGGCGTTCTGAGTCCTGCATGGGGTGGAGGGGGCCCTTTCGTCGGTGCCGTGGGTAGCGGCATCGCCGTCGGTATGGCTCGGCTCCGGGTGTGGAGGCGCGCCTACGAACTGCTGTTTGTTGGATGTAACAACTATCGTAAGGCCTCGGAAACGTTTCCGCCAGGTGAGAATGTGTGATCGACGGCACACCGTGAGCGTGTGCGTCCCTTTTGACGCGGGTATGCGCACATACTCCAGGCGCGCTATCTGCGCGTGCTATTGCGACCCCACGAGCGACAGCAACTCCTCGTAGTGGTCGGAGGACTCTGACTGTGCTCGATCACTCCCAGTCGCAAGGCGCCCGTGCGGGTCACGTCGTCCGGATAGGCGTGGGTGCTCGCCACCACGGTTCCGGCGTCGGTCGCGTGAAATTCCGTGGTCAAGACCGTAGGGAGTTCGGGAAGCAACTCCGAGACAAACGACTGGACCGTCCGAACGAGCGGCACGGTTTCGGTGAAGACCCCGTGAAAGCTGAACTCGTTTCCCTCGGGTCGCGCTGCGACATGCGCCAGTGGCCACCGTTCACCGCGTGGATCTCGACGATGGGATTGAGGTACCTGTTCTGTCGCCACCACTGGGCCACGTAGAGGGCCTCGAACCTCACTGTCCACGCCCGCTCACGGGGGTAGGGGAGCACTTCACGCATGATGATCGCAGGTATCTCAGCGGGGAGCGAGAACTCACGCCACATGTGGTCGTCCTCTCGCCGCCCCCTCAGTCCTCAGCGTGGCGTCACCCATGTTGGGAGTCAAGGATCGCTGCATTAGGGCGTTCACAGCCGTTCTCACCCGCACCGACCTCGGGGCGACGGGTCGAATCGCGGCGCAAAGCTCCGCCTAGTAGCCCGGGCTCGTATCCGCGACGGTCACCAACACCATGAGCCCGATGAACAGCAACCCAAGACCCAGGAACACCCATCCGATGATGACTCCGGCGAGAGCGAGGCCCTTGTTGTTTGCCTCACCCCTCTTGGCTGCGGAAAGTCCCATGTGACCGAAAATGATCCCAGGGATGCAGGTGAATCCAACGACGACGGTGGCCAACGACAGGATGAGCGACGTGATCCCCATCCAGTTCTTGGACGTATCGGCCGCGCTGTAGTTGGTCGCACCGTAGTTCGCCGCATACATGTAGCCCGCTGGCGGCGGTGGCGGGTAGGCAGCCGTCCCGTATGCGGGGTTCTGTGGCATCGGCGGCGGGGGGACGTAGCCCGGCGGCGGGGGAATTTGGCCCGGCCGCAGGGGGCTCATCGTCGGCTGCAGCGGAACCGGCGTGCCCTGCCACTGCGCTGTTTGTTGCCAATGCGCTGTTTCTTGCCGCCGCGGGGTGCCGGGCTCAGGCGCCAAAAACGGGTCATTCAGATGGTTCTCGCTCATGTGGTTTTCTCCCTCGATGCGACACTAGCGTGGTCCCGCGCGTGGCCGCTCGCAACATGTGCCACGAATGCTGCGGCCGCTCGCGCAGGAGCGGCGACGTCGACACTGAGGAAGAGCGACGGTTCGGTCAGTTCCAGTTCGAGCACGACGGGTCCCGACGGTGTCGGCAAGAGGTCGACGCGAGCGTAGGCGATGTCGCCCCCGCCGTCGACGAGAGTAGGGAGCGACGCGACGACGGCGTCGGCAAGAGACCGTTCCTCCTCCGTGGCGGTCGCCTCCACAATCTCCTCATCCGCATAGAGGCCGGTGCTCCACCCCATGCTTCGCGACAGGATGGGCGCCTTGCGCGCCGCGTGCGAGAACGTGCCGCCCACGTAGACGAGCGCCGTCTCGCCGCGAGAATCGACCCGGTCGAGGTAGGGCTGGATCATCGCCGTCTTGCCTGCGGCGTGCAGCGATGCCACATGGCGCGCCGCGGCATCGACGTCGTCTTCGAAGAGGGCCGCTCCCTTGGAACCCGCGCCGACGGTGGGCTTCACGACGATACGGCCCGCGAGCGCGGCCTGCGGCGCAGTCTGACCGGGAGGGACGTACACGGTGGGCACGACGGCGAATCCGGCGGCCTCAAGCTCGGCAAGGTAGCGCTTGTCGGTGTTCCACCGAATCACCGACAGGGGGTTGATGAGGCGCGTCAAGGAGGCCACGCGAGCGGCCCACGCCAGGAAGTCATCGAGGTGGTCCGTGTAGTTCCATGTGGAACGAAGGATCACCGCGTCGTACCCAGCCCAGTCGACGGTGTCGTCTTCCCATGCGACAAGGTCCGCGCTGGGAATGAGCGGGAGCAGCAACGCCTCGTCGACATCGGGCTTGGCCATCTCGAGGGAGGTCACAAACGCGATGCGCGGGCTCATGTGCGCCACGGTAGCGCCAGTGCCTTGGCAGCCGTCGGCGCGCAGTGAAGATATGCCCAGCAGCGAGGATAAGTCGGCGCAGGGCTTCCGCACCACCAAGCAACTGGACGCCAGCCTCCCTGGCCTTTCGTGGGACGAGCAGGCGCGCATGGTGGTTGCGCGCCGGGGGGCTAGGCCCGAACGCGGGACGGGTTGGCTACAGCACCGGAAGCATCGGCGGCTGTTCGCCGTGGGCCCCGCCTGGGGGTGGGGCGTCGTCGGGCTCGCCCCCTGCGGTTGCAGCGAGAGTGTCGCGCCTGATCCACCAGATACCAGCGAGCGCAAACACCGCGACGGCAATCGCGGATAGCGCCATGACGTGCAGCCCCGAGCGGTAGCCGTC
>JAYTGI010000113.1:0-2163 GCA_043733605.1 Demequina sp.
GCGGTGCTCGCTGTACTTGCCGCGCGCCTACGCGCCGAATAGCATGGGCGGATGGCGGCCCCGATCTTGCGCACCCCCCGCCTCACCGTACGGCCGATGACCCTCGACGACGCGGCCGACCTTGCCGAGCGCAGGTCAGACCCGGAGACTGCCCAATACCAGGGATGGCCGACTCCATACCCCCTCGATCGAGCCGTGACCTTGATCGCCGAGATGATGGCTCGCGGAGGACCCGGCCTCGGAGGATGGTCGCAATTCGCGTGCGTCCGCAGCGAAGACGGTGTCATTGTGGGCGACATCGCGCTCCATCTCGATCAGGCTGGTCACAACGGCGAGATCGGCTACACGGTCCACCCGTGGGCGCGCGGTCAGGGATATGCAACCGAGGCCTCGGGTGCGGTTCTCGAGTATGGCTTCCGCGAATGGAACCTGCACCGCTTCGAAGCCTCCCTTGACCCGCGTAACGTTGCGTCTCAACGCGTGCTCGAGAGACTCGGCTTCCGCCACGAGGGCACCTTGATCGAGTCCTACTGGTTGGGCGATGTGGTGTCGGACGATGCGAGGTACGGCCTTTTGCGCCGCGAATGGGAAGAGCTGCGCGACTCACGCTGACCGCCGCCCATACAGGCCTCCGCTAGCGGCCAACACCACTGGACCCCCATACTTGTCCCATGAGCACGCAAAGAATGTCCTTAATGACGCTCCCCGTCGACGACCTTTCCGACGCGATTGATTTCTACCAAAGGGCCGCAGGTTGGGAGATCCAGATGCGCTTTGGCGACGACATCGCCTTTGTGCAGATGAATGGATTTGTCTTGGCGCTGTGGTCGCGACGGTCGTGGGAGGCAGAAGGCCTCGACTTCGATCCGCCCGGCTACACCTCGTTTGCCATCAACTTTTCGCGGCCCCCTGAGGTGGACGCCGCCGCCGCGACGTGGGCCGCCGCAGGCGGCGCCGTGGTCAAGCAGCCAGGGGTCGCATATTGGGGCGGCTACTCGAGCTACGTGCGGGACCCGTGGGGAAACCTCATCGAATTCGCGGTCAACGATGTCCTAGAAATCACGGAGGACGGTCGCACGATCCTGAGGGGCGTCTAGCGACCTCTAGGACCTACCCCAGGCGGAGTTGGTCCCGGCGTGCATCGACAGCATCCTTAGATTCCTTGAGACCAGTGCCGTGCGCCTGGCGGTGGACCTTAATCGCCGCGATCAGTTGACCGGCCGCGATGAGCCGGTCAACCTCCTCATCGACAGGTTTGCTCACGAGCGTGACACGCTCCGTTGGGGCCCCAGCTCCGACAATCCGGTCGCCCCTGGCGATCGCGTCGATCAGTGCCTTCGCCTCGGCCAGCCCCACGTCGACCTGTTCCCTATAGGCCTTGATCGCCACGAGACGCTGCCCCCTCTCTACCGCGTCGCGAACCCGCGCATCGGGCGCAGGGAGACTGCCCAGGTCGAAGTCAGCGCGAGCACGTGCCGCCGCCGTCGGACCCGGTCGCCCGGTCTCGTCGGGAATGCCGCGCAGCCAGTTGAGAATCCCCATGGCCCGATGCTAGCGATAGCACGCCGCGGGGTCGATCTGTGGAGTAGGGGTCGACTCGCGCACGTGCGCCCGCGCCACGACACCTCCGCAGGAGAGCGTCCCCCACCGTTCATGGCGCACAGCTCAGGGGCACGATGGCCATCACGGCCATTGCTGCACGTAGACGACGCATGATGCAACTACAGCTATTGCGACGCGGGCGCGACATGGGACAGTAGGGCCATGGAGATCTATGAGACCCCACTGCCAGGCATCGGGGTGCGCTACGAATTCACTTCCGAATCTGGCGACCACGTGGGCGTGGTGGTACGCAGGGACGGCAAACGCGACGTGGCCCTCTACGACCGCCAGGACCCCGACTCTTGCAAGGGGACGATGGAGTTATCAGCGGGCGACTCCAGCAAACTGGCGGAACTCCTGGGCGGCACCAACATCACGGCGCGGCTCGACTCGCTCAAGCACATGGTCGAGGGCCTTGCGATCGAGTGGATCACCATGCCTGCGGTCGGGGGGCTCACAGGCAAGACCATCGGGGATGGCCGCATCCGCACAGCCACCGCCGCATCGGTTGTGGCCATCATCCGCAACGACGCGGGAATCCCAGGCCCCGGCCCCGAATTC
>JAYTGI010000114.1:0-6187 GCA_043733605.1 Demequina sp.
ATGGACGGGGGGGCCGTAACGGCCGCGTGGGTCACCTCCCTCGATGGCGCCGCCGCGATCGCCGTATCGGTCGAGCCCACGGGCGGCTCCGCGTCGCCAACGGAGGTCGTCACGTCGGTCAATCTCTAGACCGGGCGCCGCCAAACCCTGCGCCACGCCGTCCAGCACCGGGGTCGCCGTCTGGAACAATGACCCCATGACTTCTCGCATTCCTGACAAGGCCACGGTCGACGGTCTCGAAGACCGCTGGAACGCCTCGTGGGAGAGAAGCGGCATCTACCACTTCGATCCCAACAAGACGCGGGAGCAGATCTACTCGATCGACACTCCCCCGCCTACCGTGTCCGGTTCGCTCCACGTCGGCCACGTGTTCAGCTACACCCACACCGACGTGATCGCCCGCTTCAAGCGCATGTGCGGGCTGGAGGTGTTCTACCCCATGGGTTGGGACGACAACGGCCTGCCCACCGAGCGTCGCGTCCAGAACTACTACGGCGTCCGCTGCGACCCGCTGCTTGTGTACGTCGAGGACTTCGAGCCACCGTTCAAGGGCGGAGACGGCAAGTCCACGAAGGCTGCCGACCAACTGCCGATCTCCCGCCGCAACTTCGTCGAACTGTGCGAGCGTCTTTCAGTCGAGGACGAGAAGCAATTCGAGGCACTGTGGAGCCACTTGGGTGTATCCGTTGACTGGCGCATGACGTACAAGACGATCGCTCCCACGTCACAGGCTGTCGCGCAGCAGGCGTTCTTGCGCTCGCTCGCACGCGGAGAGGCATACCAGGCAGAGGCGCCGACCCTGTGGGACGTCACGTTCCGCACGGCTGTCGCCCAGGCCGAGCTCGAGGACCGCGACCGTCCCGGCGCGTATCACCGCCTTGCATTCGAGCCTGCCGCGGACCTCGAAGAGGCCACCGGCTCATATGAGTCGATCTACATCGAGACGACGCGTCCGGAACTCTTGGCGGCGTGCGTCGCCCTGGTCGCACATCCGGACGACGAGCGCTACCAGCCCTTCTTTGGCAAGCACGTGCGCACTCCCTTGTTCGGAGTCGAGGTGCCCATCGTCGCCCACCGCCTCGCGAGGCCCGACAAGGGTTCTGGAATCGCGATGATCTGTACGTTTGGTGACACGACCGACGTGATCTGGTGGCGGGAACTCCAGCTTCCGATCCGCCCCATCATTGGTTGGGATGGACGCTTGCTCACCGAGGCGCCGCAAGGTATCGACTCGGAATCCGCCTTGGCTGCCTATGGCGAGCTCGCTGGAAAGACGGTCTTCGCCGCACAGCAGCGCGTCGTCGAGATGCTCGTCGAGGCAGGGGTCATGGAGGGCGAGCCCCGCCCGATCACGCACCCGGTGAAGTTCTTCGAAAGGGGGGATCGTCCGCTCGAGATCGTGACGAGCCGCCAGTGGTACATCGCCAACGGCGGCAAGGACGAGGCCCTGCGCGACAAGCTCTTGGCTCATGGTGCCGCGCTCGATTTTGTTCCCGCGCACATGGCCAAGCGTTACGAGAACTGGGTCAACGGCCTCACCGGCGACTGGCTCATTTCACGCCAGCGCTTCTTTGGCGTACCGATCCCCGTCTGGTACCCACTCAACGAGGCAGGCGAAACCCAATGGGACGCCCCCATCGTGCCTTCAGAGGACTCCCTTCCCGTCGACCCACAGGCCGACGCAGCGCCTGGCTTTGACGAATCCCAGCGCGACTGGCCGGGCGGCTTCACCGGCGAGAAGGACATCATGGACACGTGGGCGACGTCCTCGCTCACTCCGCAGATCGTGTGCGGGTGGCGCGACGACCCTGAACTGTTCGCCAAAACCTTCCCCATGGACCTGCGCCCCCAGGGCCAGGACATCATCCGCACGTGGCTGTTCTCGACCGTCGTGCGCTCGCACCTCGAGCACGGAGTGTTGCCGTGGAAGCACGCCGCGATCTCCGGTTGGATCCTCGACCCCGACCACAAGAAGATGTCCAAGTCCAAAGGCAACGTGGTGACCCCCATGGGCCTGCTCGAACAGCACGGGTCCGACGCCGTGCGCTACTGGGCGGCATCGGCGCGACTTGGCACCGACGCGGCGTTTGACGAGGGCCAGATGAAGAACGGCCGACGCCTCGCCATGAAGGTGCTCAACGCATCCAAGTTCGTCCTGGGCGCCAGCGGAATCTCCACCGCGGCCAACTCGAGCCTTGCGGAAGGCATCGCGGCCGCCGCGGCGGTGGCCGCCGCGCCCATCACGGAGCCGCTCGACAGGGCGATGCTTGCGGGCCTCTCCAAGGAGATCGAGACTGCCACCGCGGCGCTCGAGGCCTACGACCACACACGCGCGCTCGAAGCCGCCGAACAGTACTTTTGGACCTTCTGCGACGACTACGTCGAATTGGTCAAGGAACGCGCCTACGACGGCGCCGCGCTCGGCGAACCCATCGACCCGTTCGCTCCGTGCTCGCCCAGGTCGGCATCGGCGCGTGCGGCGCTGACAATCGCCCTCGACGCGTTCTTGAGGCTCTTCGCTCCCGTGCTTCCGTTTGCCACCGAGGAGGTGTGGTCGTGGTTCAACGAGGGCTCGATTCACCGTGCCGTGTGGCCAACGCCGGAGCGCACGCGCGAGGCTGCCGCTGGAGAAGACCCCGCCGTGCTCATCGCCGCGGGAGCAGCAGTGAGCGCGCTGCGCAAGATCAAGTCCGACGCCAAGGTGTCACAGCGCACCGAGATTCTCTCGGTCGACCTTCTCATCCCAGAGGCGCAAGTGGCCCACGTCAATGCGGCGAGGCCCGATATCATGGCCGCGGGCCGTGTCGTGTCCCTCCAGGTGATCGACGCTGTGACCGCTCTCGATCCGAGCGTCGACGGACTGGGCCACGATGACGGGTCAAGCGCCGCGATCCTGGACGTGAACGTGGTCCGCACGGAGAACGTGGTGCTCGCGGAGGCCTGAGTTCCCCCAGTGGCTCGATCTGGACCGCGTAGGGGGCTTTTCACCGCGTCTGATGGCCCAATCTGGACCTCCTACGGGACGTTGCTCTCCGTGACCGGCTGGATCCGTACGGGAGCCGACCGATGTCTCAGCACGTCCAGCGTAAGCGCACGGCACCACTCGGGCCTCTCTGTGAGATCCCTATGGCTGAATCTGAGCGTGAGGATCCCGATCGATGCAAGATCGACGTCACGGCGAATGTCCCTTTGCCATTCCCCCTCGTCCGGGTGATACGTGGCGCCATCCAACTCGATCGCGGTCATCGTGGATGCGTCGAACATGACGAGCCGGTATCGCCGTCCCGCGACGCGTACCACGTGTTGTCTCACGAAGCAGTCGAAACGGCGGCCCACAAAGACTCTCTCGATGGCGGGGCCCTCGAGGTAAGTCTCACTTCCCGCCGCGACCCTCGTCGCCACCGTGAGCATCCGCTTACGCCCTCTCAATGCCGGAAGCTCACGCGCCGCACGCGTGACCGTTTCGAGCGCCGACGAATCGGCCGCAACGAGAGCACACAATGCGGCTGCCTGCTCATCGTGCGCTATCTCGGAGAAGGCCTGGCACCAAGCGACAGCCGGTTCAACGGCTTGCCAACCATCGATGCGCACCGTCGGGGGGCGATACGAGAGCCGCCTCACTCGAACCCACCGCGGGCGTCCGCTCATGCGTCGCTCGGCAGGAACGACTACCTCAACTCGCGTAGGAGGCACCCGGAGCGCCCCTACCAAGAACAGCGAAGCGGCACCCCCAATCCATGCCTCCGCGCCAGCCCACTGGGTCGCGGCGTCAATCCGGGTAGCCACCGACTCGCAGTGCGCCGCACCCGCATAGATTCCAGGGGCGACTCGCCGTGCAGCGCCGGAGGCAATTGCAACGGCGAGTTGACGATGCGAGAACAGCGCCTCGAGTTCCGTTCGCGGATACGCGCGCCAGGTACGCGCGAGCCACTCCGCGAGCAAGGTCTCGGGGGGCGGCGCGGGCACGACACGAAGGAACGTCACCGGTCGATTGCCGCATGGGCAGGCTGTATAGGCGACTGTTCGGACCGCGATCTGTGGGCGTCGCCTTCTCAGCGGGCCTGGGCACGACGCCCCGGTCCGCGCGGACCAGAGGGTTCACCACGGCGGCGCGGCGTGCCGACGCTCGCCCGCGTGCACACCCGACGCGTCGAGAGCACGCCAGCCCGCTCCGGGTGACTACCCCGCGCTTCCGGTCGCCTCCGTCGGGCCTACGCTGCGCCCTCGTCCTCAGACTCGGCATTGGCACTAGACGCGAGCGCTGGGCGTGACCGGCCACCCGTCGCGGGAGACTTGTCCGCGTCGACATCGCGCACCTTGGCGATAAACGCGGGAGTCACCCTGTCGAGGACAACCTCACGGGTCACAACCACGCGGGCGACATCATCCATGCCGGGGACCTCAAACATCGTCTCTTGGAGAACCTCTTCGAGAATCGCGCGCAGTCCTCGAGCGCCAGTGCCACGCGAGAGTGCCTGCTCGGCGATCGCCCGTATGGCCGCGTCGTCAAAGACCAGCTCAACGCCATCGATCTCGAACATGCGCTGGTACTGCTTCACGAGCGCGTTTTTGGGTACGGTGAGGATCGACACCATGGCCTCCACATCGAGCGGAGACACCGCTGCGATGACGGGCATCCGGCCGATGAACTCGGGGATGAGCCCGAACTTGTGGAGATCGGCGGGGGTCACATGGGCAAAGAGGTCCGAGTTGTCGGCCTCCTTGAGCTGCGAACCGAAGCCGATGCCCTTGCGCCCGACCCTCTGCGAGATGTGCTCCTCGAGACCGGAGAAGGCACCGCCGAGGATGAACAACACGTTGGTGGTGTCGATCTGAATAAATTCTTGATGGGGGTGCTTACGACCGCCTTGCGGTGGAACCGACGCAATGGTGCCTTCAAGAATCTTGAGCAGCGCCTGCTGAACGCCCTCTCCTGACACGTCGCGCGTGATCGACGGATTTTCCGACTTGCGGGCCACCTTGTCAATCTCGTCGATGTAGACGATGCCACGCTGGGCCTTTTCGACGTCGTAGTCCGCAGCCTGAAGCAGCTTGAGCAGGATGTTCTCGACGTCCTCACCCACATAGCCGGCCTCAGTGAGCGCAGTCGCGTCCGCGATCGCGAACGGGACGTTGAGCATCCGCGCCAGAGTCTGCGCCAAGTACGTCTTTCCACAACCCGTGGGACCGATGAAGAGGACGTTCGACTTGGCGATGTCGAGGCCATCCTCGGCGCCCTTGTCGTCGCTGGCCCGCACGCGCTTGTAGTGGTTGTACACCGCCACCGCGAGAGCCTTCTTGGCCGACTCCTGACCCACCACGTATTCGCCAAGGAAGTCGAAGATCTCGCGAGGCTTGGGAAGGTCGGTAAACTCGGCCTCCGCCGCCTCGGCGAATTCCTCGTCGAGGATCTCGTTGCACAGCCCGATGCATTCGTCGCAGATGTACACGGCAGGGCCCGCGATGAGCTTGCGCACTTGCTTCTGCGTCTTGCCGCAGAACGTGCACTTCAGCAGGTCGCCGCTATCCGTCGGCCGACTCATGGCGTGCTCCTTCCTTGGGACGTCCCGATCAGGCTAGACCAGCGCCGCCTGGGCTGCTCGGCGACTCGCCGCTACTTAATGGCGGGCTGCTCCGCCGGTCCCTTTCGAGACTCAAGCACCTGGTCGACCAATCCGTATGTGACGGCTTGCGCCGCACTCAGGAACGTGTCGCGCTCGATGTCGTCACGTATCTTTTCGGCCGTCTGACCCGTGTGGTGAGCAAGAGTGGTTTCCAGCCACTCGCGCATGCGCAGAATCTCTTCTGCATAGATCTCGATATCCGAGGCCTGAGCACGCGAACCTTCGGAGATGCGCGGCTGGTGAATCATCACCCTGGCGTTCGGCAATGCGAGTCGCTTTCCGTGCGAACCGGCAGCGAGCAATACCGCTGCGGCCGATGCGGCCTGGCCAAGACACACCGTCTGGATGTGCGGCTTGATGTACTGCATCGTGTCGTAGATCGCAGTGAGCGCGGTTTGCGAACCACCAGGAGAGTTGATGTAGATGGTGATGTCGCGCTCGGGGTCCTGAGACTCGAGAACGAGAAGCTGCGCCATGATGTCGTCGGCCGACGTGTCATCGATCTGGACACCAAGGAAGACGATGCGGTCCTCGAACAGCTTCGAATACGGGTCACGAATCTT
>JAYTGI010000115.1:0-2144 GCA_043733605.1 Demequina sp.
AGCGCGAGCGCCGCGAGAGGCGCGGATGGTCCAGGAATCACTCCCAGATCCACGCCTGCCTCGATCGCCAACGACACGAGGCGATAGCCAGGGTCGGAAACAAGCGGCATACCGGCGTCGGATACCACCAGGATCGTCTCGCCCGCCAGCGCCCTCTCAATAAGCCAGGCGCCCGTGCGGGTCTCGTTGTGATCGTGAAGCGCAACAAGCTCACCCGTGATCTTGATCCCTGCGCGCGCGGCGAGGTCGCGTGTGACTCGAGTGTCCTCTGCCGCCACGACGTCAGCGGATGCGAGTGCCTCCCATAGGCGGGCAGATCCATCGCCCACATTCCCGATGGGGGTGGCCGCCAACACGATTCGCCCAGTCATGTACCAAGCGTGACACACAGCGCGGCGCCGTCACGGACGCACCCCGCGCGAGGGCTTAGGCTCTCTTTGTGATCGTGACCCTCTGGCGCTGGCGAGCCACCGTCATGGCTGCTTCGGTGACCGCACTCGCTGCCTTGCTCAGGTTTGCAGGCCTTGGACACCCGCGAGCCCTCGTTTTCGATGAGGTGTACTACGCAAGGGGTGCCTACTCGCTCCTTCAGTTTGGTTACGAAGGCAATTGGAACGACGATAGAGGGCACTTCGCCCAAGGCGACTTTTCCGATCTCACCACCGAGGGCGACTACGTGGTGCACCCCATGGTGGGAAAACTGCTGATCGCCGCTGGGATGAAGATCGGCGGCAACGGTCCCTTCGGCTATCGCCTGGCCGGCGCGTTCTTGGGCACAGTCACGGTCCTCATCGTGGCCCTGCTCGTGCGCCGCATCTTGAAGTCCACCCTGTGGGGCGGTGTCGCGGGACTCTTGCTCGCGGTCGACGGCGAGCACATCGTCCTTTCGCGCACCGCGATTCTCGACATCTTTCTCACCTTCTTTGTGGTGGCCGGCTTTGCGCTGCTGTGGCTCGACAGATGGCGAGCACAACGCATCTACGCGGCCCATCCCCCAGACACCACAGGGGCGTTGGGCCCGCGAGTAGGCATCCGGTGGTGGCGCCTCGCGGCGATCGTCACCTTTGGTCTCGCGTCCGGAGTGAAGTGGTCAGGGGCAACCTTTGCCGGGGCGTTCCTCGTACTGTTTGTCATCCTCGACGCGGCCGACAGACGCTCCGCGGGCTACAAGCATTGGCTGCCTGGCGCCGCGTTGCGGTCGGCATTGCCTGGCGCTTTTGCGACCGTGATCCTGATGCCTGCGACCTACGTTGCGCAATGGGCGAACTGGTTCCTCACTCACGGCTCGTACGGGCGCGACTGGGCCCAAACGCACCCTGGTGAGGGAGTGACATGGCTTCCCGATGCCTTGAGGTCGCTGTGGCACTACCACGTGAGCATGTACAACTACCACAAGAACCTCGACAGCCCGCATCCGTGGGAGTCGCACCCCGCCGGCTGGATCATCCAGTTCAGACCCACCGCGTTCTTCTTCGAGAACACGGACCCGTCCACTTGCCGCGGTGGCGGTTGCGTCGAGGCGATCACGTCGGTCGGAAACCCCTTCATCTGGTGGGCGGGACTCGCGGCGCTGTGCTTCGCGATCTGGAGGCTGTTCCTCAAGAACGACAGCATCGGCATGATCTTCGGCGCGGGCGTGCTCATCGGTTGGCTCCCTTGGGAGCCGTACGCTCACCGCACGATCTTCACGTTCTATTCGGTGGCCATGGCGCCGTTCGTGGTGATGACCCTCGCGTGGGCTCTCGAGCGATTCGCACGGCCCGGCGATCTCGAGGGCAGGTATTCGCGGATCCGCGGACTCAGCGTGGGGTGGTTCCTCGTTGCCGTTCTCGTGATCGCGGCCTTCTTCTATCCCGTGTGGACCGGCCAGCCGATTCCTTCGTGGTACCGCCAGATTCATATTTGGTTTCCCACCTGGTAGGTGGGATCCGTCGCCCCAGCGTGCAGTGGCAACCCAACGGAAGTGCCGGCCCGGTCGTTATGTAGTCATGGAGACTTCGACGCAGGTCAACGCCGCCACCATGCACAGCGGTTGGGCACTCACCCGGCAAACGACGCTCGGCGTCGTCCTCATGGGGACCCTTGGAGCGCTTGCCGGCTTCATGTTCGCGCGCTTCCTGTGGATGTAGTCAGACGCTAGCGCG
>JAYTGI010000116.1:0-2144 GCA_043733605.1 Demequina sp.
TTCTTCTGTGCCCGGTCGAGGTGCTCGAGGATCGGCAGGGCAAATGCGGCGGTCTTTCCCGTGCCGGTCTGCGCGAGGCCGACGACGTCGCGGCCGGCCAGGAGGTGGGGAATCGTGGCCGCCTGGATCGCCGAAGGCGTCTCATAACCCGCGGCGCGCAGCGCCTTGAGGACGGTTTCACCCAATCCGAGTTCGGCGAACGTGAGGTCGTGGTGGGACTCGACGGCCGTATCAGCGTCGGCAGAATTATCGGAAGGCATGCCCTAACGGTAGTGCGTCGAAGGCCCGCCGGCGCCCTCAAAGGGCCCGTGAAGCAAGGCCGCCCTCGATTGCCGCGATGATCGTGGGGTCGTCCGGCTTGACGGTGGGAAGGAATCGGGAGACCTTTCCGTGCGGCGTCACCAGGAACTTCTCGAAGTTCCACTTGATGCGTCCCGCCTTTCCGTCGGCGTACGGAAACGCGGTCAACACCTTGTACAGGGGATGGCGGTTGCGGCCGTTGACCTGGATCTTCTCGAACATCGGGAAGGTGACTCCCCAGGTAGTAGAGCAATACTCTTGAATGGCCTCGGTCGAGCCCAACTCCTGAAGAAACTGGTTGCTTGGGAACCCCAACACCGTGAATCCGCGTTCTCCGTACGTGCGCTGCAACTGCTCAAGCTGCTCGTACTGAGGGGCAAGGCCACAACGCGACGCGACGTTGACGATGAGTTTGACGTCGTCTGCGTACGTGTCGAGACCCACTTGCTCACCCTTGAGAGTGTGGACTTCGATCGAGTTCAGGTCAGCCACGGGAGTGTTCATGCGGGTTGAACACGCGTGCGTGTCCTCGTGTTCCCTTCTACCGACCGGGTCGCGCGACCTTGTCTAACCTCCACGTACTGAGCGCACCCCTCAGCGAAACCCTTCCGCTGTATTCGATGGACCCGTACTTGAAGATCTGCACGGCGATCCGCAATACCAGGGCCGAGAGCGCGAACAGCATCGTGATGTCCACTGCAGCCATCCACAGCGGCAGCGTACCGAACGCGTTTCGCAGCAAGGCTGTCACCGGGGCGGTGTACGGGAAGAAGGTGAACGCCTGCACCACCGGGGCACTTGAGGAGGTGACGATGAGTGACACCGCATAGATGGGCAGGAAGAGCGTAAGGATGACACCCGTGAAGAAGGGGGCCGCGTCCTTCACCGTGGGCATTGCCGCACCAATCGCAACCAGCGTGGCGGTAAACAAGCCGAAACTGCCCAGGAGGATGAGAGCGCCGACGATCATCGGCCGGGCCTGGAACTCGAGAGCCGAGAGATCCACCTCCGGGATGTTGAGCTTGTCCCTAAAGAAGGCGTACCCCACAACCACGGGAATGGCGAACACGAGCATTTGCACAAAGCCGATGACGAAGAGCGAGATCACCTTGCCCACGAGAAGAGTGGTGGCCCTGATTGTGGTGAGAATCATCTCGGTGACGCGATTCTCCTTCTCCTCGACCGTCGCGGAGAGCATTTGATTGCCCATCAGAATGATCACGATGTAGAGCAGCACGAGGTAGAGCATCGGCGGGATCACAGACTCGAGCCCGCCCGCGACGCGTCCGTCTTGGTAGGTCGTGATGTGCGTCGTGACCGCGCCCCGCGCGATCGCGCTCAGTTGGGTTGATCCGATCTTGGCGGTCGCGCTCGACTGTAAGAGCGAACTCGCCTGGGATGAGTACTTCCCGTTGGCGAACAGCCCCTCGTCGACCCCGTACACCTCGATCGCCTGCGCCGTTGGGTCGGCTGGGTAAGCGAAGAATGCGGCCACTGCTCCGGACTTCACGTGGGCGATTCCTTGCTGCGAATTGGCAACTACGGCGCCTCCCGCTGCGGTCGCAATCGCGCGGTCGACGAGTCCAGAAGGGTCAACGTACTCGAATGCGAACCGCTCGCTTGACTGTGCCTGGGTCGCGTCCTGGGACGAACTGCTCGAGGCGAATGAGATACCAAAGATGACGATCAGGAGGCCGGGCACAAGCAACGTCGCAAGCCAGAACTTACGCTTGGTCAGCGTGCGCCGCACCTCGAATTCGACGACGTGGCGCAATGCGTGTCGTGGCGTCATCAGTTGCCCTCCATGGCGTCCGCGCCGTAGACCTCGACGAAGATGTCGTCAA
>JAYTGI010000117.1:0-6132 GCA_043733605.1 Demequina sp.
GTCACGGCCGGCTACGTCACCGGATGGAAGAGCGAGTCGCTATCGGCACTCACCAACGTATTCCTGGTGCTCCCTGGCCTGCCGCTCATCATCATCGTCGCATCGCAATACGACAACCCGAGCCTGTTTCTCATCGCGGCGGTATTGGCGTTGACCGGATGGGCCTGGGGAGCGCGGGTGTTGCGCGCCCAGACGATGTCGTTGCGGAACCGCGACTTTGTTCAGGCCGCGAGGGCAAACGGGGAGCCGCTGCCGCGGATCATCGCCGTGGAGATGCTTCCCAACCTTACGGCCATCATCGCGTCGAGCTTTGTGGGCACGGTGACCGCCGCGGTACTCGGCCTCACCACGCTCGCATTCATCGGCGTCATCCCGATCACCAACCTCAACTGGGGCACCATCCTGTATTGGGCCCAGCAGAACGGCGCGTTCCCCGACTTCTGGTGGTGGTACATCCCCGCAGGGCTGTGCATCGCGCTGCTAGGCATGGCGCTGTCCCTCATCAACTTCGGCATCGACGAATACGTCAACCCGCGTCTTCGGTCGGCGGGTGAGCGCGCCCGCGCCATGCGCAAGAAGGGCCTCAGCATGGCCAGCAGCGTGACGATCGTGCGGACGCCAACCACGCCCACAGGCGGCGGAGGGGATTCGCCTGCGCCGTGATGCCGCGCAGGCGAATCCCCCGAGCGGGGTATGGGAATGTGGTCCGCACCAGTCGCCGTAGGCTGACAGTGTGCGCATCGACCTCCACACCCACTCGACGGTCTCCGACGGCACCGAGTCCCCTGCCGATGTCATGCGATCGGCTCACGCCGCGGGCATAGACGTGGTCGCGCTCACGGATCATGATTCGATGGCCGGTCTCGAGGACGCGGGCGAGATGGCCGCGGCGCTCGGCATGAGCTTCGTACCCGGCATCGAGGTCTCCTGCAGGCACAACGGGATTTCGATCCACCTTCTCGCGTACTGGCCCGACCCGAGCCACGACGAGATTATCGCCATGCTTGGTCTCACCAGGGACGCGCGCCTCGATAGGGCCAAGGAGATCGTGCGTCGCGTGGGCGCCGACTACCCGCTCGTGTGGGACGACGTTCTGGCGCAGTCAGGTGACGCCGATACGGTAGGGCGCCCCCACATCGCCGATGCCCTGGTCGAGCGAGGGGTCTTCGCCACCAGGGACGATGCCTTTGCTGAGGTGCTTGCGGGCAACTCCGCCTACTACGTGCCTCATTACGCACCCGAGGTGCTCGACGCAGTGCGTACCTTCCGAGCTACGGGCGCAGTCACCGTCTTTGCCCACCCCGGTGCCGACGGCAGGGGCAAGGTGGTTCCCACCTCGGTCATCGAGCTGATGGCCGATGCCGGGCTGGTGGGCCTCGAGGTCGAGCACCGCGACCACAACGAGCCGCAGCGAGACAGACTTGCGCGCATCGCCCAGCGACTTGGTCTGGTGCACACGGGAGCAAGCGACTATCACGGCACGGGAAAGCTCAACCGCCTGGGCGAGAACGTCACCTCCGACGCGGCATTGAGGCAACTTCGGGACGCGCGGGGCAGCTGAGGTGCACGCCGCGGTCGCACGGATCGCCGACGCACGGATCGCCGACGCACGGATCGCCGACGCACGGATCGCGGTCGCACTGCAGTGCCGATCTACGGCATGACTGACGGTCCTTGCGCCGATAGGGTCTCGTTGTGACCTTCGCTCAGACTCCCGTCCTCGAGAACGCGTGGGTGCGTCTCGAACCGCTATCCCACGCCCACGCCGAGCAGCTTGGCGCCGCTGTGAGCATCGGCGACTTGTGGAAGACCTGGTACACGTCCATCCCTGCCCCCGAAGGTATGGCAGGCGAAATCGCTCGACGTCTCGCGCTCCAGGCCGAGGGCCGCATGGCGCCGTGGGCCGTTGTGTCGCGCGCCAGTGGCTTCGCGGTGGGCATGACCACCTACATGAACATTGACGCCCCGAACAGACGCGTTGAGATCGGGTCGACATGGCTGGGCACAGACGCACAAGGAACAGGGGTCAACCCAGCCGCCAAACTGGCCCTCTTGACGCGCGCGTTCGAGGAACTGGACTGCATCGCCGTCGAATTTCGCACGCACTGGCACAACGGTCAATCGCGCGCCGCGATCGCCAAACTGGGTGCCAAGCAAGACGGCGTGCTGCGCAACCACCAGGTGTGGCGCAATGGGACTCTGCGCGACACCGTCGTGTACTCGATCATCGCCAGCGAGTGGCCCTCTGTGCGCCAGGGACTCGTGGCGAGGCTCGACACGATTGTGACGCCGGGAACCTAGCCCCCTGCGCTCCACCTATTCCTGCGCTCCACCTATTCCTGCGCTCCGCCTATTCGGCGGCAGGAGCCGGAGTGCCCGCAGTTCCGCTGGCAGCGTTTCCGCTGCCCGTTCTGCGACGGTTGCGGTTGCGCTTGGGACGAGGCGTTCCGTCGGCCGACGCTGGTGCGCCGCCCTCGCGGGGTGTGCGATCTGCGGCAGCAGGTCCGGCAGCTGCCGAGCCATCACGACCGCCGCTGCGTCCGCGCCCTTCACTGCTGTTGCCACGTCCGGCGCTGTCGCCACGGGGTGCACCGCCGCGACCCTCGCCGCGGCGAGTATTGCGACCGTCTCCGCGTCCACCGCCTTGTCGACCGCCGTGTCCGCCGCGACTGGCGCCAGCATCGCGACTGGGGCCAGCATCGCGACCGCCACGTCCACCGGAGTCGCCGCCTGCGTGGCGCTTACCTGTCTCGCCCAAATCCTCGATCCTTTCTGCGCCCAGTCCCTCGCGCACCCTTTCGGAACGGGGGAGTGTGCCCTTGGTTCCTTCAGGAATGTCCATATCGATGTAGAGCTGCGGCGAGTTTGAGTACGTCTCCAAGGGCTCGGGGTGGTCGAGCTCGAGCTGCTTGTTGATCATTCCCCAGCGTGGCATGTCGTCCCAGTCGACGAATGTCACTGCCACGCCCGTCTTGCCAGCGCGACCCGTGCGGCCGATGCGGTGGACGTACGTCTTCTCGTCCTCGGTGCACTGGTAATTGATGACGTGCGTGACGTCTTCAACGTCGATGCCGCGGGCGGCGACGTCGGTGGCAACGAGGATGTCGATCTTTCCAGCGCGGAACGCGCGTAGCGCCTGCTCGCGAGCGCCCTGGCCCAGGTCGCCGTGGATCGCGCCGGACGCGAAGCCGCGCTCGCGCAGGTCATCAGAGACCTTGGCGGCCGTGCGCTTGGTGCGCGCAAAGACGATCGTGAGGCCGCGGCCCCTGGCCTGGAGAATGCGGGCGAGCACTTCCATCTTGTCCATCGCGTGGGCGCGGTAGACGAACTGCTTGGTGGCCTTGACGGTCGCACCGAAGTCGTCGGGCTCGGACGCGCGAATGTGCGTCGGCTGCGTCATGTAGCGGCGAGCGAGCGCGACGATCGGTCCCGGCATCGTCGCGGAGAAGAGCATCGTGTGACGGCCAGCGGGGGTCGCGGCGACGATCTTCTCGACGTCGGGAAGGAAGCCGAGGTCGAGCATTTCGTCGGCCTCATCCAGCACAAGGGTGCGGACAAAGCGCAGGTCGAGGTGACCCTGGTTCATGAGGTCGATGAGGCGGCCGGGAGTGCCAACCACCACGTCGGCCCCCTTCTTGAGCGAGTCAATCTGAGGCTCGTAGGCGCGCCCGCCGTAGATCTGGGCGATCCGTACCGAGCGCTTCTTTGCCGCCATGTCGAGGTCGCCAGCGACCTGGACGGCCAGTTCACGCGTTGGCGCCATGATGAGCGCCTGCGGCTTTCCTGCTGCCTCGCCGAGTTCTTCGTAGCCGGGCTCGCCTGGGCCGATCGCCCGGTGCAGAAGCGGCACACCGAAGCCGAGCGTCTTGCCCGTACCCGTCTTGGCCTGGCCGATGATGTCGTGGCCGGCAAGTGCGACGGGAAGCGTCATGGATTGGATGGGGAAGGGGGAGATGATCCCGTGATCTGCCAGGGCTTCCACGATGAGTGGGTTCACGCCAAAATCAGCGAAGGTTGGTTCAGTCATGCGGTTGTTGGTCCTCAAAATGTGGTGCGACGATGCGTCAATGGCGGGTAGCCGATCGCGCAATATCGTTGGTCTGCGGCGTCACGCCGCGCATCACATGCGACCGGGCAACCTCTAGGGTCAACTCCAAGTGTAGCGGTAGGGGCATTCGGCACCCCCTTTTTCGCGTGCCTCGGGCGCAGGGTGCACGCGCATCGTGCCCCGAAACGCGTGCGGCGCGCGGCTACGCGCCCTACGCTGGCGCCATGCGTGTGGTCGTGATGGGTGTGACAGGTTGCGGAAAGTCGAGCGCGGGCACTGCGCTCGCGGCCTCTCTTGGCATTCCCTTTGCCGATGCCGACGACTTTCACCCCGAGTCAAACGTGGCCAAGATGGCCGCAGGGGTTCCCTTGACCGACGCGGATAGGTGGCCGTGGCTCGACGCCATCGGTGCGTGGCTCGCGAGCCATCCGGATGCTGTGGTGGCGTGTTCCGCTCTCAAGCGGTCGTATCGCGACCGGCTGAGGGCGGATGCGGGGGCGGTCGTGTGCGTTCACCTCGCCGCACGGCAATCGATCCTTGCCGAACGCGTGGCGCGGCGCTCAGCGACGGAGGGCCACTTTGCTGGGACGGACCTTTTGGACTCCCAATACGCGACCCTTGAGCCGCTCGGTTTTGACGAGGTGGGTGGAACGATCGACGTTTCGCATCTCACGGCTCATGAGGTGTCGGGGGAGGTCGCCTACCTCATCTCCCTCATGGATGACTAGGCGAATTGAAGACGATGCGAATCGAAGACGATGCGAATCGAAGACGAGGCGAAGAACAGCTAGTCGCCGAAGCCAACGCGGCGCTTGACCTCTTGGCCGATCTGCACGTACGCGAGCGCCGCTGAGGGCACGACCACGCGTCTGCCCTGCACGTCCATCAGATCCAACACCCCTCCTGAGAGCGCTTTCGAAACGAGTGCTGAGATGTCGTCGGAGGACTTATCGGTCTCCACCACGATCTCCCTTGAGACGTTCTGAACGCCGATGCGGATCTCCATGGTGCCCTCCGTGGACAGTGGTGGTGCGGGTAGCAACTATCGTAGGGGGGTGTTTTGGCGAGGTCGTCGCGTGTTCGCGGGTAGGGGAATTGCCCTACCCGGCTTTGGGGTGACCGTTTTAGTTGTCGCGGGCGCGTTTGGACTCGGCGTTGCCGCGGGGTGGGCGACGGGCTTTGTGCCCGCTTTGGTGAGGGCCGAACCTTCGGCAAGCCCCAGTCCCAGTCCTGTCGCATCCATCTCTGCCACTGTGAATCCGGTTCTGCCCGAGTTGCCACCCATTACACGTCAGCTGACTCAAGACGATCGCGACGCTGGCGTCACGACGACCGATGTGAAGACAAAGGCGGCAGGAACGATCTCCGTGGTTCCAGGGATCGGCAATCCCGCGACGGGTGCTGGGGACGTGCGGTGGGTGTCCGTTGCTGTCGAGGACGGTGTGGAAGCCGACTCCGCGGTGTTCAAGCGCTATGTGATCACCGCCCTCAACGCCAACAGGGGTTGGGGCACCGGCCATTCGGTGCAGTTCGTACCGACGGACGGAGTGGCCGACTACCGGATCGTGCTCGCGAGCCCGTACACCGCAGCCATTTTGTGCCCAGATCCGCACCTCACAAAGCCGGCGGGCTCGGTCACGTCGGCGTCCTCGACACCGACGCCGACGCCGACAGTCAGCCCTTCACCGGACGCAGACGTCGAAACCCCGTGGTCTTGCGAACAAGACGGCGTGATCGTCATCTCCAGCTACGACTGGACGGCGGGATTCCTCGCGTTCGGCACTGACTATGCGGGATCGCGCGCCTACATCCTGAATCATCACGTGGGTCACCTGCTTGGCCGAGACGACGTCGAATGCGCAGGCGGTCCTGTGGACGTCATGGTGGTCCAAGAGGCGGTGCTTCCCGACGGCTGCGAGGCCAACCCGTGGCCAAACCCAGGCGCCCCCGCTGGCTACGTCGACCCGAGTGCGGAACCGTCGGCGTCGGTCGCCGCGGCGACCCACTAGACCTGGATCGCGACCGCTGTCACCAGGGCGTGGTGGGATAGGGACATGAGTTCCTTGCGCCTCGTGACTCCAGGT
>JAYTGI010000118.1:0-6125 GCA_043733605.1 Demequina sp.
CTCATGGACGTGCGCATGCCGGGCCGCGACGGGATTGATGCGTGCGCGGAGATCACCGCAAACTCCGGCGCCAGGGTCATCATTCTCACGACGTTCGACCTCGACGAGTATGTGGTGGCCGCGATCAAGGCGGGCGCCTCCGGGTTTCTGCTCAAGGACGCGCCGCCGGAAGACCTGCTCCACGCGATCCGCACCGTCCACGCCGGCGACGCCGTGATCGCGCCCACCACCACGCGTCGGCTGTTGACGCGCCTTGTCAGCACGATGCCCGAGCCCGTCGACGCCGCGGGGGTTGCCGACCTCACCGACCGCGAGCGCGAGGTGCTGATCCTCATGGCGCGCGGCCTTTCCAACCAGGAGATCTGCGCCGAACTCGTGGTGGCCGAGCCGACCGTCAAGACCCACGTGGGCAAGGTGCTCGCCAAGCTGGGCGCGCGCGACCGCGTGCAGGCAGTGGTGATCGCCTACGAGACGGGGCTGGTCCGACCGAACGCGTGACACCTCATACCCCGGTATGAGCCAAAGTCCATCCCTCGGGCCGATGCGCGGCATAAGGCCCGCGCCCTACCTTTGGATCGTCGGTGGTGACGCCGGCCTGAGGGGGGAGGCGCCATGACAGACACCGACGGGGCAGCAATGCCGCTAGCGCTGCGGGCCCTGGGCCTGAGCAAGACCTACGGCTCCGGGCCTGCGGCGGTGACCGCCGTTGACCATGTTGACCTGGACATCGACCCGGGTGTGCTGACCGCGGTGATGGGGCCGTCGGGCTCCGGCAAGACGACGCTCGTGCACCTCCTCGCAGGGCTCGACAAGCCAGACGCCGGCCAGGTTTGGGTGGGCGAAGACGAGCTCACAGGGATTTCCGATGCCGCGCTCGCCCGCATCAGGGGCCGCGTAGTGGGCTTCGTCTTCCAGGGCTTCAACCTGTTGCAGACGATGTCCGCGGCCGACAATATCGTGCTGCCCCTGCGGCTCAACCAGCTCCCACGCGACCCGGACTGGTACGCGACGCTCATCGACATGCTTGGCATCGGCCGCGAGTTGGAACGGCGGCCGTATGAACTTTCCGGCGGCCAGCAGCAGCGCGTCGCCATCGCGAGGGCGCTCATCACCAAGCCCCGCGTGGTCCTCGCCGACGAGCCCACCGGCAACCTTGACACCCACGCGAGCGCGCAAATCCTTTCCCACCTCCGCGCGAGCTGCCGCGAGCTGGGCCAATCCGTGGTGATGGTCACGCACGACCCGACCGCCGCGTCGTACGCCAGCAAGGTGTTGCTGTTCGCGGACGGCAAGATGGCGGGGCACATCGACAACCCCACGCCCGAGTCGGTGCTGGCTGGGCTCGACGCGCTCGCTGGGATTGAGCGATGATGTTCCGGCTTGCGGTCGCGCAGCTGCGAGCTAACCGCGTCTTCACGGTGTGGACCGCGGGCCTCATGACGGTGCTGGTCGCGATCCTTTCCTACATCGTGATCGCGGGAGCGACCCAAGTGGCGTTCACCCGCGCCGAGGCGGAGCTGTACGGCTGGGATAGGGAGAGCCACGGCGGAGTCGCGCTCGTGCTCGCCCCTGCCGCGGACGAAGCCACCGGCAACCGCGTCGCAGGTGCGGAGTACGACGCGACGCCAAGCGAGTTCACCGCCGCGTTCGACTCCTCCCGCGGCCACGACGCCATTGCGATCGCGCAGGGCTACCTCCGGACCACCCCCGTCGACCCCGATGAACCTGACTCGGCATGGACGGACTACGGAATCGACGTGGTTTCCGTGCGAGGGGCGGCGGCGACACCGGGCCTCAAGGACGGCGTCGCTCCGACGAATGTAGGCGAGATCGCCCTCGCAGCCAATGTGGCGAGCCGACTGGAGGTTTCGGTCGGCGACAACCTCACGCTTTACGAGTCGACATGGAACCAAGACGGACAGCCGTCGAGCATCGCCCGCACTGTGACAGTTGTGGGCGTGACGGTCTCGACGTCCATGTCGGCGTACGACGTGAACATGCCAGACGCCTACGTTTCTTGGGACGAAGTGACGACGCCTGCGGGCCTGTTGGTGTCGCGTTCGCAGCAACTGGACGGAAGCGAAACCATCCGCGGCTGGGTCAGTGTCCATTGGAATGGCAACGATCGCTCCCTTGACATGTACCGCGAGCCAGGTTGGGGAAGTGCCGGTTCTTCGAGTTTCGACCTTCCGCACGCGACCGTCGCATGGTTCGGCGCCGCGATCGCCCTCTTCGTCGCCATGATCGTCATGAGCTTCGCGGTGGGAAGAAGTCAGGCCTCTGCTAGGACTCAATGGGTGGCGACCGTGCGCACCATGGGCGCGAGACGCTCGCACATCGTCGCTGCGGCGACCGTCGAGGCACTGGTACTCGCGGCGATTGCCGTAGTCGCGGGGACCGGGCTAGGCGTTGGAATCGCGCAGGCGGCGTTGTCGTTGGCGCGGGCGCAAGCCGATACGTCGTTTGGGCCATCGTCGATCGTGTGGCACTGGGCGTTGGTGCCCGTTGTGCTTGGGGTCACCGCGGTGGTATCCATCGTCGTGGCCGCGGTGCCCGCATTCTGGGCATCGCGCACCTCCCCGACCGCAGCGCTCAAACCCGTCAGCGATGTCACCGAAGCAGAAGTTTCTCGGCGCGTGCCCCTTAGCTGGCTGATCATTCCGTTTGCCGTCGGTGCGGCGCTGGTGACACTCGGCGTCTTCGGCGCCGCGGCGCCCATCGCGGCCACCGCTGTGCTCGGGTGGGTCATCGTTGTGGTAGCGGGCTTCGCGCTCATCGTGGAGACCCTACGAAGCGCCATCCCTGCAGTTGGCCGCGCGTTCGCCCGCAGCCATCGGCCGTCGCTACTGACAGCAGGTGACGCGCTCGCCTCAAGGCCGCGCCAGGCCGTCGCTCCGGCCTTGCTGATGACGGTGGCCGTGACGCTACTGACGATGTGGTCGTGCAGAGTGGGCGATACGGCTGCCGACTACTGGCGTGACGCGGATAGCGCCCCGCAGGGCATCGACCAACTGGGCCGCGAATACCTTCGATCGAGCCTGCTCGGGTTCACGACGGTCTCGACCATCGTGATCGCTGCGCTGGCTCTGCAACTTGTCGCGGCGGGAATCATCACGTCTCACCGCGCAGCGACATCCCGCGAGAGCGCCGCCCGACGCGCCATGGGCCTCTCGCGCAGCGCCGAGGCGGTAGCCGTGTGGTGGCAGCAGTGGATTCCTCAGGTCATCGGCGTTGGAGTCGGCTTCGTCGTTGGTCTCGTCGGCTTCGCCGCGAGCGTTGCAGGTTCGACATCGCCCGCCGCACGCGCAGACTGGGCGAATACCGTGAGCGGCGCGGGCATCGGTGCGGCATACGCCGCGGCCGTGGCGGTCGCGATGCTTGGCCTGGCCGCCGTCGTCGCACTGATTGCTGCCTGGTCGACCCGCGCCCGTACCCCGTTGGCCGCCCTCGCCCCCGCGGGCTGAGAGCACGTAGCACCCCGGCAACACGCGCCCGGTAGTCTCGCCTCACGATCGAGCGGTCGAACGAGCGGTCGAGGAGCGAGGAGCCCCCATGTCAGCCGAAGAACGCGAGGTCTTGACCTGGCAGGGCTACGGCGACGCGTCGCGCGAGCTCGCCCAGCAGGTCGTCGACTCGGGCTTCATGCCCGACATCGTCGTGGCCATCGCGCGCGGCGGCCTGCCCGTGGGCGGCGCCATCTCGTACGCGCTCGGCATCAAGGGCGTCGGCACCATGAACGTCGAGTTCTACACAGACATCGACGAGCGCCTGCCCGCGCCCATTGTCCTGCCTCCTTTGCTCGACACCGCATACATGAAGGGCCTCAAGGTCCTCATCGCCGACGACGTGGCCGACACGGGCGAGACCCTCGCCTTGGTCAAGGAGCTCATGTCTCAGCACGCGGGCGAGGTGCGCACGGTGACGCTGTTCGCTAAGCCGCGCTCGATCATCGCTCCCGACTACGTGTGGAGGCGCACAGACAAGTGGGTCACCTTCCCGTGGTCGGCGCTACCACCCGTCACGCCGACGCCGACGCCGTAGCGCGTCCAGCGGATCGGCACCACGACCTTTCGCTTGGCCACAACATATCGCCTGGTACATTGCTTCAGTCGGTGCCCCTAGCCGTATGCGACCCTCTTGCCTAGACTGTGGTGAAACTCACCGTCGAGGAGATGCAATGACCGAATACGCGGGCGACCTGTCGCCGCAAGAGGCATGGGAGCTTCTGCTGAGCGATCCCGCCGCGATCCTGGTGGACGTGCGCACGGAGGCGGAGTGGCGCTTCACCGGAGTGCCCGACACCTCGGACACGGGGCGGGAGCCCGTCTTCATCGAATGGGTCAACTACCCCGAGGGCGCTCGCAACGCGCGATTCGTGGACCAACTCCTGGAGGCGGGGATGACGCCCGGCACTGGGGCGCCCATCGTGTTCCTGTGCCGCTCCGGTCAGCGCAGCATCGGTGCTGCTACCGCCGCCACCTCCGCGGGAATGGGCCCGGCCTTCAACATTCTCGATGGCTTCGAGGGATCGACGGACGAGGACGGTCACCGCGGCGTTCAAGGGTGGAAGGCCAAGGGCCTTCCCTGGCGTCAGGGCTGAGGCTCACAACCGAACCGGTTGATAACGATTCTGCAAAGCCCTTGATTGTTTCCGGCGTGTCGGCATAGTCTCTTTCCCTAGGCGCATCGAAGCGCTTCGACGATCGGGCGAAGGTATGAGAGTGCAAACCTCGATCGAGCCGCACCAAACGACGACGGAGTCACCCATGGCGACAATCGAGGACGTAGCCCGCGCAGCAGGCGTCTCGATCTCGACCGTCTCGTACGCCCTGTCGGGCAAGCGGCGCATCAGCACCGACACGAAGCGCCGCGTCGAAGACGCCGCCGCCGACCTGCACTACGCGCCCCGGGCATCGGCCCGCGCACTCGCCGCCAACCGCACCGAGATCCTCGCGGTCACGGCACCTCTCCACGCGGACACGGACCCGACTGCTCACATGGCGTTCGCCATGGAAGTCACCATCGCCGCACGGATGCGCGACTACGACACCTTGTTGCTGGTTCAGGACGACGCTCTGTCCGGAATGAAGCGGTCCGCAAACAGCGCCCTCGCCGACGGAATCATCGTGCTCGACGTCGCCGCCCACGACGAGCGCGCCGAGCTTGCGCGCTCGATCTCGTGCCCCACCGTGTTCATCGGCGTTCCTGACAACACCGAGGGCTTGGTGTGCGTCGACCTCGATTTCGAGGCCTCGGTGCGCCAGTCAATCGACGCCCTCGTCGAGACCGGTCACGAGCGCATTGCGCTGATCGGCCACACCCAAGAGACCCTCAACCGCGAGTCCAACTACCCGTTGCGCGTCCAGCGCGAGTTCGTCAGATACTCGGCCGCCCGCGGCGTCAAGGGCGTCATCGTGAGCCCACCAAGCGACGACGCCGCCGACGCCCTCGACATTCTTTTCGCCGTACAGCCACAAACCACCGGAATCGTGCTCAGCACAGCAAACGCCGTGGCGGTCTCGCTCACGGCGGCCCTCGCCGACCGTGGCCTCGCGGTACCCCGCGACATCTCGGTCATCGCGGCGGGAATGACACCCGTTTTGTCCCGTACCCCGCTTCCATTCGACGCCCTCCCCCTCGACCCCGCGCTCACGTGCCCGGTCGCGGTCGACATTCTCGTCGGCCTCATTGAAGGGACGCGGCCTGCCTTGGCCGTCACCCTTGTCACCCCCGTCTACCAGTCTCGCGGCACGGTCGCTCCCGCGGCAGTGCCCTCCGGCCAGGCTCGCTGATGTCGCACCCTTCGCGACATCGCATCCGTCGAAGCATTATCGAAGCGCTTCGACGAACGAGTCCGGCTTTTCATCCCGGCCCCCGGCCACTACAAGGAAGTAGGAATCCCATGAAGTACCCCAAGCGCGCATTGGCGGCAACGGTCATCGTTGGCGCCCTAACGCTCGGCGCATGTTCGTCCGGTTCGGATAACAAGGCCGCCTCCAACAGTGCCACCAATGGCGCAGGCGACTACGCAGGGCAGACCCTCAAGGTCATGCATTACGAAGGTGCCGAATCCGCAATGGGCAAGGCATGGAACCTCGCCATCGACATGTTCCAGAAGCAGACCG
>JAYTGI010000119.1:0-2133 GCA_043733605.1 Demequina sp.
GGGAGCTCGAAAGCGGGGGGCTCTTCACCTGCGAGCAGCGCCTTGACGCACTGCGCGATGAGGTGGCCCTTCACGGCGGCGTCTTGAGTCATCGTCGTGAGTTCCATCGGAGCCAACCACGCGAGGTCGAGCCCGTCGAAGCCGGTGACGGACACATCGCGCGGCACGTGAAGCCCGAGCTCCCTCGCAGCGAGCACCACTCCGCCGGCGAGCAGGTCCGACTGGCACACGACCGCGGTGGGGCGCGAGGGGTGAGACAGTGCCAGGTGCCCGGCGGCGATCCCCTCTTCGATCAGCGAACCCCGTGTCGCGACCACGACGCACGGATCGATGCCGACATCACGGAAAGCCTGGAGGCGGTGATGGGTGGGCGTCCATAGAGGCCCAGCCAACATGTCCCCCTCGACGATGGCCGTCTCGCCCCCTGAGTTTCTCTGCAAAGTGACCGTCGCGATGCGCGTGTGGCCAAGCTCGATCAGGTGGCGAATGAGGTGGACCGTTGCCGCGGTGTCATCAATCGTGACCGAGGCCGCGCCGGGAGCGCTTCCCTCGACGATGGTCACTGGCAGGCCCCTGCGTCCCAAGATCTCGAGCGCAGGTTCGTCGTGATCGCGAGTGCGCATCACGACGGCCGCGTCCATCGGCGCCGTGTCGAGGAGTCCTGGCTCTGTGCTCGCCGCGGTGGGCGACGGGATCAGGAGCACTCCCAGACCCATGTCTCCGAGGTCGCCCACGACCGCGTCGAGCACCCGCAAGGTGAGCGGGTCCCTGAGCGCGAACTGCAGCCTCTCGTGAGTGACGAGGCCCACCACGTGGGTGCGCCCTGACCGCAAGGCGCGCGCTTGGGGTGAAGGCCCTGCGTATCCGAGGTCACTCGCGACCTTCTCGACCCGAGCCTTCATCTTTGGGGAGATGGGCCCTGCGCCCGAATAGGTGAGCGAGACCGTCGACAGCGACACTCCTGCCTTGGCGGCTACGTCCGCCATCGTCGGGCGGCGTGCACCGGACATTCGGTCTCCTTGGGGCGCGTGCGAGCGATGGATGCTCGACTGATGATCAGCGTACCGGCCCCATGCTAAACTTGGATCGAAACGTTTCGATTATCCGGGGTGTCCTGTGTACGCCCCGAACCTAGCAAGGTCATCATGGTTCCCACATTCGGCATCGCGCCGACGTCGACGCCCACTCCCGCGCGCGTGCAGTCCGCACGCCGCGCCCTCCTCGCGACGTTCGCGCTCCTCGGCACACTGATGACGACGTTCTTGTCGCGCATGCCGTCATTGCGCGACCTGCTCGTGGTCGACCCCGCGGGTCTGGCTATGTTGCTCCTCTTCGGCGCGCTCGGCGCGCTCGCCGCGTTGATGGTGGCGGGTTGGGCAAGCGCGCGGTTCGGCGCCCGCGCCCTCTTATGGTGGTCCAGCTTGGGCTCCATGTTTGCGCTGATAGGGGTCGGCCTTGCGAGCGCGGCAGGTTCTCAAATCCTGTTTGCCACTGCGTACTTCTTCGTGAGCCTCACGTACGCCTTTTCCAACGTTCCCGCTAACGCGGAGGCGGCCGAGGTCGAGCGGCTCGTAGGCAGATCGATCATGTCGCAGTTCCATGCAGGCTTCTCGGTGGGCATGGGTGTGGGTCTTGCCATTGGAGCGTTGGCCTCCCACTTTGGCGTGTCTCCCGCGTGGCACTTCGCCATCGTGGCGGTGGCGGCCGCAGTGGCGCGGCTTGCGCTCGTCCCCATGGCCGTCATCGACGGCGTGCCCGATGTCAGGATCGCCACCAGATCGCTCGGTGGCCCCTTCGCGACGGCAGCTGTCGAGTACCGCAACCGGCGCGCGCTGCTCATAGGGGCCATCGTGTTCGCGGCCGCCATGACCGAGATGATCGCGGCGCAGTGGCTATCTCTGGCGGTGGTCGACGACTTCGGCAAGCGCGAAGCCATGGGCGACATCATCTACTGGATCTTCGTGGCTGCCATGTTCACCGTGCGCCTGAACGGTGCCTCCGTGATCGATCGACTTGGACGGGTCGTGACGCTGAGAGCCAGCACGGTCTTCGCGGTCGCAGGCGTGTTGCTTTTCGCCTTCACTCCCACGTTTTGGCTGGTCCCGCTCGCCGTGATCCTGTGGGGCATGGGGG
>JAYTGI010000120.1:0-15355 GCA_043733605.1 Demequina sp.
CTAGGTGAGGCCTCCCCCTTCGCCCACTGGTTCGACGTGGACTGGTCTAGCAACGACGGCGTGCTCATGCCTGTTCTTGGCGACCGCATCGGCACGATCCTTGCCCGCGAGGAACTGACGCTCGATCACATGGTCATTCCCGGCTTCGAGGACCAAGGCGAGGTGCCCGTCCTCAGGTACTACGAGCACGTCTTCCCCGTGCGAGAGGGCACGGAGAACCTGCCGATGGCCGACCTCGTCGTGGATCAGCCCTACCGGCTTGCCTACTGGCGCGTCGCCAACGAGGAGCTGAACTACAGGCGCTTCTTCGACGTCGGTTCGCTCGTTGCCGTCCAGGTCGAGAACGACGACGTGTTTGAGTCGACGCACCGCGTGATCGTCGACCTGGTCAACGACGGCACCCTGAAGGGGCTACGTATCGACCACCCCGATGGGCTGGCGAACCCCGCGGGCTACATCGCGCAGCTTTCCGACGCGACGCACGGCGCGTGGCTCGTCGTCGAGAAGATCCTCGAAGACGACGAACACCTGCCGACGTCATGGAAGACGGCGGGAACGACGGGCTACGACGCGTCGTGGCGGGTCGGCGCCGTGTTGCGCGACCCGTCGGGAGCCGCCCCCCTCGCCGGAACGCTCTATCAACTCACGGGCGATGCCATGGGATCCCTTCCTGGCCTGATCGACGCCGCGAAGCGCGAAATCGTGCACGGCTCGTTGTCCTCGGAGTCACGCCGCCTCGCAACCATCGCTCACGACGTCTGCCGTTCGGACGTTCGGCTTCGCGATCACACCTGGAAGGCGCTGTATGACTGCTTGAGGTCCATGCTTGTGAACTTCGGAAGATATCGTGCCTACATCGTACCTGGTAAACTACCTAATCCGACGTCGCTCGAAGCGATCGACGCCGCGGCGACGCGCGCCAAGGCAGTACTGGATCCAGAGCGTCACGAAACCCTCGACGTCGTGGTCGACCTCCTCAAGGGGGCCGAGGTCGGCTCGGCTGGAAAGACCCTCGAATCCGCGCGCATGGAACTCGTGACGCGATTCCAACAAGCGTGCGGCGCGGTCATGGCCAAGGGCGTTGAGGACACCGCGTACTACCGCTGGACGCACCTCTTGCCCCTGTGCGAGGTTGGCTCCCCCGCGGGACGGTTCGCAATCCCCCCGTCGGCGTTCCACGCCTGGGCTAGCGAGCAGCAACTCACCTTCCCGCACGGCATGACGACGCTGACCACGCACGACATCAAGCGATCGGAAGATGTGCGCGCTCGCCTTGGCGTCTTGAGCGAGACGCCGGAGGCATGGGAAGCCTGGCTCGTGCGTGCCCGCGCAACGTCGGCCGAATTGCGGCCAAGCGAGCTCGACGGACGGACCGAGAACCTCTGGTGGCAGACGCTCGTAGGCACGGTCTCCCCCGAAGGTGAGCCCATGGAATGGGATCGTCTCGAGGGCTACCTCATCAAGGCAATGCGCGAGGCAAAGTCGTACACGACGTGGACCGACGTCAACGAGACGTACGAGACGGCGGTGTTGTGGTTCGCCCAGACCACGCACACAGACCCCGCGATCCAGGCTCTCGTCGCGGAGTGGACAACGCTCACCGAGGCGGGCGTGCGCACCGCGATCCTGTCGCAAAAGCTCATCCAGCTCACCATGCCTGGCATTCCCGACGTCTATCAAGGCACCGAGGAGGTCCGCCCTCTGCTCGTTGACCCAGACAACAGGCGCGCCGCCGACTTCGACCACCTAGCCGATCAACTGGCACGCGTCGCAGGGAAGTCAAAGGCTCGCACGCTGTCCGAAGAGAAGCACCGCGTCGTCACGCGCGCGCTCATCGCGCGTCGCGACCACCAGGGCGCCTTCGTTGGCACCGACGCGGGGTACGTGCCGCTGCCTTCGTCGTCGGGGCACGCATTCGTGTTTGCGCGCACCGTGGCGGACTCGGCCGAGATCATCACGGTCGCCACGCGGGTGGGCATGGAACTCCAGCGGCTGGGCGGATGGGGGGAACACACCGTCACGCTTCCCGAAGGGCAGTGGCGCGATGTGCTCACCGGCACCGTGACAAACGGCGGGCCGAGTCCCCTTGCTGCGCTGCTCAAGACGCTCCCCGTGGCGCTCCTGGAGCGCACCTGATGGCTGCAGCTCCGGTCTCCGTGTGGGCTCCGGAGGCCTCGGCCGTCACGTGCGTGTCTCGCGAGGCCGTTGCTGGTGCCAGTTCCGAAACTCGGTCCACGATGCTCGAGGCCGCCGACGGATGGTGGACGGGCCCCACGCTTCCTCAGGGAACCGACTACGCGTTCAAAATCGACGGCAGCGGCCCCTTCCCAGATCCGCGGAGCCCGTGGCAGCCGCACGGCGTCCACGCATTCTCCCGCACCTTTGACGCCACCGATTTCGACTGGACCGATGCAGGCTGGCCAGGGCGTGACGCCCGCGGCGCCGTCACGTACGAGCTTCACATAGGCGCGTTCACCGCCGAGGGCACGCTCGACGCCATCACAACGGACCGGTTGCGCGACCTTGCGGGTCGAGGAATCGAGATGATTGACCTGATGCCCGTCGCCGCCTTCCCTGGAAGCAGGGGCTGGGGCTACGACGGCGTCGCGCTCTACGCGGTGCATGAGGCGTATGGCGGCCCCGCCGCCTTGCAGCGCTTCGTCGACGCAGCGCACGCCGAGGGCATCGGCGTGTGTCTCGACGTCGTGTACAACCATGTGGGACCCGACGGGAATTACCTCGCGCAGTTTGGGCCGTACTTCACGAGCGCCCACGAGACGCCGTGGGGATGGGCCGTAAATCTCGACCAGCCAGGTTGCGAAGGAATGCGCACCTTCATCATCGACAACGCCTTGCGGTGGTTCGCCGATTTCCACATCGATGCGCTGCGACTCGACGCGGTCCATGCTCTTGTCGACGACTCCCCCGTGCACCTCCTCGCGGAGTTGTCGGCGCGTACGGCGGCTCTCGCCGAACGTCTCGGCCGGCCGCTGTCCCTCGTGGCAGAATCCGACCTCAACGAGCCGGCAACCGTCACCCCCGTCGGCGATCGCACGGCGGGAGGTGCGCCAGGGCTCGGAATGACCGCCCAGTGGGCCGACGACGTGCACCACGCGCTCCACACGTACCTGACGGGCGAACGGCACGGCTACTACGTCGACTTCGGCTCGATCGAAACGCTCGACAAGGCGTACAGGGAGGTGTTCGTCCACGATGGCGGTCTGTCGACCTTTCGTGGCAAAAACTGGGGTGCACCTGTTCCCGCCTCAATCGACAGGCGCCGGTTCGTCGTGTGTGCGTCGAACCACGACCAAGTGGGAAACCGCGCGCTGGGCGACCGACCCTCGTCGACGCTTTCGCCCGGCGCACAGGCGGCTTCGCTCGCTCTCATCCTGCTTAGCCCCTTCACGCCGATGCTCTTCATGGGTGAGGAGTACGGCGAGACTCGACCATTCCAGTTCTTCACCGACCACGCCGAGCCTCTCGGTTCGGCCGTGTCGGCCGGTCGGATGAGCGAATTTGGGGGCCACGGCTGGGAGCGCCTGTATGGCGGCGACCTCGAAGTACCCGATCCTCAAGGCGCCGAAACCTTCACGCGGTCACAGTTGCGCCCCGCGCGCCAAGAGTCACTCCCTGCCCGCCTCGCGATCGAGTCCTGGTGTGCGAGCGTGATGTCCGCCCGCCAGCTCACGCTGGACGCGGATGCGTGGCTGCGACACCCCGTGTCCGTTTCAGAGACATCGGACAGGCAGCTCACGATGACTGGGCCCGTCACGGTGCACGCGAACCTTTCGGACCAGCCGATGCGCATACGCGGACCTGTGCTGGGTACATTCGGAATCGTCGAGGCGGCGGGCGAGAACTTCGTGCTTCACCCAGATGCGGTCGTCCTCGTCGACACCGCGCTGATCGACACCGCGCTGATCAACACCGCGCTGATCAACACCGCGCCAATCGACAGGCACTCATCGCGGCGGCACATTCCGAAATGATGGAGGATTGATGGGCAAGAAGGATCGTGAGTGGTGGGATTCTCCTACGAATACGCTGAGGGTCAACTCGGGCTTCTCGATCGCGGAGTTCGACTGCGCGTCCACTCCTGGGTTCGCAGGCGATGAAGATCACGCCACGGACCTGATGGGCCTGCGCGGTCGAGCGCTCTCCGATCTCCAAGAGCAACTCTTCGCGGAGGGCCGCTCCGGAGGAACCCGCTCCGTCTTGCTCGTCATTCAGGGAATGGACACCTCAGGCAAGGGCGGCATCGTGCGCCACGTAGTTGGAATGGTTGACCCTCAGGGCGTGCAGCTCCACTCGTTTGGCGTCCCCACAGAGCAGGAGAAGGCGCACCACTATCTGTGGCGCATCGAAAACGCGCTCCCCACCCCTGGCCACATCGGCGTCTTTGATCGATCCCACTACGAAGATGTCCTTGTCGTGCGCGTCCACAACTACGTCGACCCCGCTGTGTGGGGCGAGCGGTACGACGAGATCAACGCGTGGGAGGCGAAGGTTGCCGCGTCGGGAACCCGCGTCGTCAAGTGTGCGCTGATGGTGTCAAAGGCCGAGCAGCTCAACAGACTTGAGGCCCGGCTCGATCGGCCTGACAAGTACTGGAAGTACAACCCCCACGACCTCGACGAACGGGGCCGTTGGGAGGCATACATGGAGGCGTATCAAGCAGTCTTCGACCGTTGCTCGACAGAGGTCGCCCCTTGGTACGCCATTCCCGCGGACAACAAGTGGTTCGCACGGCTCGCAGTGACGGAACTCCTGACACACGCTCTCGAAGAGATGAACCCCACGTGGCCCGCGGCCAACTTCGACGTCGAGACAGAGAAGAAGCGCATCGCCACACTGCGCGACAGCAACTTGTGAAACTGCGCGATAGCAACGAGTGAAACTGCGCGGCACCGAGCAGCAGGCCGGCGCCTCGCACCTACTCCGATTCCGACATCAACCCCTTCAGCCTGCGACTCGCCGCACGGTTCACGTCCGGGGATGCGTGCTTCACGAAACGTTCGAGGTCGTCACCTGGCAGGTGCGGGTTGTTGAGCAGAGCCGTGATCACCAAGTGGTGACGTTCCTGGTCGAGGCACGCTGCCAGCGCCACGGTTGGCGTTGAGGGGTTTTGGGCGGCCCACCAGCGCACGTCTTCGTCGACGTCCACCACGAGCGCCGCAAGCAGGTCGGGATCGGTCTCGATGTTGGAGGCTTGGCGCATGCGTTTGACACCATCCGTGCCCTTTCGAATGTCGCCAGCCACATGCGTGAGGGCCTGGGCAATAGCTCCGTCGCCCGATGCGTACGCGGTGGACACCTCAATCACGTAGTCGGACAGGTCGACGGCCTCCTCGGCCCGCGCCTTGACCTCAAGGGTTGATCTCGCTTGAGGATCAACCACCTCTTGTCGGATCATGAGAGACAGTTCGCGGAGGACGTCCGCTGTCCTGAACGAAGGGTGGCTCGAGTCGCCATTCGCATCGGCGCGGAAGCCACCCTCGACCTGACCGATGATCGCAAGAGACTGTGCCACGGCCTCGAGTTTCCCGGCCTCGTGAGCAGCAGCGACGTCGTCGTCCGTGGTGCGAAGGGCCGCGAGGTCCGAATCGATCCTGCTCTTGGCTCGCCCGATGTCCATGGGCCGCGCGCGCCCGTAGATGTTCACCACTCGTCCCACCTTTCGTGAGTGTTTGCCTCGCGCTGACCTCGTCATGTCGCGAAGCCCGCGACTCACCTATCGGTCCCAGGATGGGTTTCGGTAGCCGCTTTGAGGGCGCTAGACCGAAACGAAGTGTCAGATTCCCCACTCTCTGGCGACTCGGGAGATCGCACGGTAGCTTCAGGTGGGCTCACTCATCGACGCCAGTCGCGACAGGGCGCGGAAGTACTTCTTGCGATAGCCGCCGGCAAGCATGTCGTGTGGAAAGATCTCGCCGAGCGATTCGCCCGACGCGACCACCCTGACGTCGGCGTCGTAGAGACGGTCCACGAGGCTCACGACACGCAGCGCTTGGGATTGGTCGGACACGGCGCGTACGTCTGTCAGTCCTAGCCAGCGGACACCCTCGACGTATGGGCCAAGCCTGCTGGGATGCACGTTGGCCAGGTCAGCGACCAAGGCGGGCCACGACTCGAGGACCCCGCCCCAGCGGGAGACCACCGCACACGCCTCTTCCGCCGTCGACATCACAAACACGGGTTCGCCGCGATGACGATAGTCGGGGCCGTCTATCGAGACGACACCAAAAACCTTGGACACAGCCTGAATCTCGCGCGCGAAGTCGGCCGCGGCGAAGCGCCCTTGGCCAAGCGATTCCGGCAAGGTATTCGACGTCGCGGCAAGAGCAACTCCCGCCTCGGCGAGTTCACGCATGAGCCGCGCCATCATGACCGTGTCGCCCGGGTCATCCAGTTCGAACTCGTCAATGCACACCGCGCGAAACTGGCTGAGCGCGTCACGGGCCTGCGCAAAGCCCAGCGCACCCACAAGATGCGTGTATTCGACGAAGGTTCCAAAGGCCGACTCGGACCCCAGTGCGTCGGCAATCGCCGCAAGCAAGTGTGTCTTGCCCACCCCAAAGCCGCCGTCGAGATAGAGCCCGCGCCCTGCGGACGGACGACGCCTGCCCACGGCCCCCGCCGCGAACGATCGGGCCTTGTCCCGCGCGGCCGCCTGAGAGGGGAACGCGGGATCGGGTCGATACGTATCAAACGTCGCGTCGAAGAAGTGTGGGGGCACGGTCAGTTGACCGACCAAGTCCTTGGCCTCGACAATGGGTCGACGTCCCACGAGCATCACGGTGTCTCACACTAGTGCGGACTGCCGCGGCCCGGTCACGCAGATGGCGCGGAAGTGCTCCTACGCCTCCACCTCGGCGCGGTCTGACGACCACAGCGTGTGGAACGTGCCTTTGCGATCGATGCGCTTGTAGGTGTGCGCCCCAAAGAAGTCGCGTTGCCCCTGAATAAGAGCAGCGGGCAAACGCTCGGAACGCAAGGAGTCGTAGTACGACAGCGACGCCGAGAAGGCGGGAGCGGGAACCCCTGCGAGCGCGGCCTGAGAAACGACGCGCCTCCACCCCGACAGCCCACCGGCCACAGCATCGGTAAAGTATGGGTCGACCAAGAGGCTCGGAAGCTCAGGATTGCGCTGATACGCCTCGGTGATCCGGTTGAGGAAACGGGCCCTGATGATGCAGCCGCCTCTCCAAATGCGCGCCATGGCCCCTCTGTCGATGTTCCAGCCGTACTCCTCGGACGCCGCTTGAATCTGGTCGAATCCCTGCGCGTAGGCGACCACCTTGGACGCGTACAACGCGACCCGCACGTCCTCGATGAATCCCTGGCGGTTGCCGATGTGGAAGTCGCTCGCGGCGCCGGAGAGCACCTCGCGGCCCGCCTCCCGCTGAACGGTCTGCGAAGAGATTGCTCTCGCGAACGTCGCCTCGGCTATAGCGGTCACGGGCACACCAAGATCGAGGGCGCTCTGGACCGTCCACCGCCCGGTGCCCTTCTGGCCCGCCTCGTCGAGGATGACATCGACGAGCGGTTTGCCCGTCTTTGCGTCCGTCTGCTTGAGCACCTCGGCGGTGATCTCGATCAGGTAGCTCTCGAGGTCGCCCTTGTTCCACTCTGCCAGAATCGCGCCAATCTCCTTGGGCGACAAGCGCAGGCCAGCCCGCAACAGTGCGTACGCCTCTCCGATCAGTTGCATGTCGGCGTACTCGATGCCGTTGTGCACCATCTTCACGAAGTGACCAGCTCCATCGGGGCCCACGTGCGTGCAGCACGGCACCCCGTCGACGTGAGCCGAAATCTTCTCAAGAATCGGACCGAGCGCCGCATACGACTCGGCCGGGCCGCCAGGCATGATCGACGGGCCAAGGAGCGCGCCCTCTTCGCCTCCCGAGACGCCGGTGCCGACGAAGTGAATCCCCTTTTCGCGCAGCGCGGCTTCGCGCCGCCTGGTGTCAGGGAAGTGTGCGTTTCCCGCATCGACGATGATGTCGCCCTGATCCACGAGCGGAACGAGCGCATCGATGACCGCGTCGGTTGCAGCTCCTGCTTGGACCATGATGATGATCTTGCGCGGCATCTCGAGCGTCGCAACAAAGTCCTCGAGGCTTGTGCACCCGACGAATGTGCCTTCGGAGCCGTGCTCGTCAATGAGCGACTCCATCTTTGCTGTGCTTCGGTTGTGGACCGCGACCGCGAATCCGTTCCTGGCGAAGTTTCTGGCCAGGTTGCGGCCCATCACGGCCATCCCGGTCACACCAATCTGGGCAAGCGTCATGTCACTTCCTTGTCGAGAGGGGTCGCGCAACAGCCTAGACGGTGCGCGTACCGAAGGTGTCAAGGGCGACGCGTGGCGTATCAACGGAGAACGCTTCGCGGCCCATAGGGTCAAAGGTATGAATGAACCGGCCATCCCGGCCGCGTTCCGTGAGGCGCTCCTGTCGCTGCAGCGGGCGCCGACGCGACGCGATGTGCGCCTGGTCGAGACCCCGGCGCCCTCCCGGATTTCCCCGTACGCCGTTGCAGTCAACGGCACAGTGCTTCCGGAGCATCTTGAGACGACGGGTCGATTCGTGGTCCTGCACGATCCCGCAGGGCAGGATGCATGGGACGGGACGTTCCGCGTGATCGCGCTCGTTCAAGCCCAGGCCGACGCCGAAGTCGGCAGGGACGACATGTGGGCCGATGCGGCATGGTCTTGGCTGGACGAGGCTCTCGCTGGCGTCGAGTACGGTCAGCTCGGCGGCACCGTCACCAAGATCGTGTCGAGATCCTTTGGGCAGTTGGCCGAGAAGGAAGACACCGTGTCGGTCGAATTGCGTGTCTCGTGGACGCCTGTGAACGCAAATCTGGAACCCCACGTTGTTGCGTGGACCGAGCTGCTTGCGATGTGCGCGGGCGTTCCTCCCGCGCCAGAGGGCATCACCGTGTTGCCTGGAGGGCATGCATGAGTCAACCCGATCAGGACGCCACGAGCACACGGCCGAGCACACCGCTGTTTATCGCCCCGAAGTTCACCGAAACGGCCAACAAGGCGACACCTGATATGGCCGACGAAGCCACAAACGAAGCCACAGACGTGAACGAGGGACCCGCGCCGATCCTTTTGACGGAACCTGAGGGCGGCGTCCCAGCCGTGACGAGCACTCCCGCCGAGCTGGCGGACGTCGTGGCGGCCTTTGCCGTGGGAACAGGACCAATCGCCGCAGACGCGGAGCGAGCCTCTGGCTTTCGCTACGGTCAGGCCACATATCTGGTGCAATTCAAGCGAGAAGGAGCGGGAATCGCGCTCATCGACGCGCATGCCCTTCCCGATCTCAGCGCGTTCAACGCAGCGATGGGCGACGCCGAGTACGTGTTTCACGCGGCGAGCCAGGACCTCCCTGGAATGCATGACCTCAGCATTCGACCGGCCGCGGTGTTTGACACCGAGCTCGCGGCAAGGCTTCTCGGTTGGCCAAAGGTGGGCCTCGCTGCGGTCATCGAGCATGAGCTCGGTTTCACCCTCGCAAAGGAGCATTCAGCCCAGGATTGGTCCGTACGGCCCTTGCCAGCGTCGTGGCTCGCATACGCTGCGCTCGACGTTGAGGTACTCATCGAATTGCGCGAGGGGCTCGCTGGCCACCTCGCCGATGCAGGAAAGCTCGAGTGGGCTCGCCAGGAGTTTGAGGCGGTCCGCCTCGCTCCGCCTTCGGAACCGCGCATCGAGCCCTGGCGCCGCACCGCTGGGACGCACACCATCCGCGACACTCGGGGCCTCGCGGTAGTGCGCTCGCTGTGGGAAGAGCGAGATGCTGAAGCCCAACGCCGCGACGTCACACCTGGCAGAGTCCTTAGGGACGCCGCGATCGTTGCCGCGGCCCGCGCCAAGCCTTCATCGCTTGATGCTCTCCTCCAGATTCCCGAGTGGCAGACGCGCGGAACCAAGCGGGCAGCCGCACGCTGGTGGCCCGCGATCGAGTCCGCGTTGGCCCTCAAGGAGACTCAGTTGCCCGCAAAGCGTGCGGCACATGGAGATGGTCCCCCGCAGCCTCGCATGTGGGCCGACAAGCGACCGGAGGCGGCCTTGCGTCACACCGCCGCGCGCGAGGTCATCGCTCACCTGTGCGCCGCCCACGACCTCCCGGCAGAGAACCTGCTGCAGCCCGATGCGCTGAGGCGACTGTGTTGGGAGTACGAAGACGGCGGCGAGGAGTTCGTCCGCACATTCCTGGCGGCCAGGTCGGCGCGCCAGTGGCAGATCGACCTCGTTGCAGCACCGCTTGCGGCGGCCTTTGAAGTAGCGGCCGCTGACGTGACGGCCGCTGACGTGACGGCCGCTGACGTGACGGCCGCCGACGTGACGGCCGCTGAGCCATCGGCCACGGTCGAGGGACCGTCAGCCTAGAGAAGGTCGCGTGCCAGCACGGCGGCTCTCACGCCAAACGCACGATCGTAGCGTCCGCAATGGCCGTCGAGTCGAGGCCTATCTGCTCCAGAATCTGCATGCGGCTGGCGTGAGGGAGAAACTCGCGCGGGACCCCATGGTGCGACCACGACACGGTCCGGCCCGCGAGCCGCGCAAACTCGGCCCACTCCTCGCCAACGCCGGCGTCGGTCAGCCCATCCTCGACGGTCACCACGAGCTCCGCCTCTCCCACAACCTCGAGCAAGCCCTCGGGAACTGGATGCACCCACGTCGCAGTTGCCGCAAGGACGGACTCGCCCTCTGCGGCAAGTTTGCCTGCGACCTCGATCGCGGTTGCCGCCATCGAGCCAATACCGAACACGACCACGCGCGGCTTTTCTCCATACATGGCCAACACATCGATGTCGTCGACGGAGCGCAATGCTGCCAGCGGTTCGCCAACGGCGCCCTTTGGATACCGCACCACTGTGGGCGCGTCATCGACATCGAGCGCCTGTCGGAACGCGGCACGCAAGGATGGTTCGTCGCGAGGCGCGGCAAGACGCAAACCGGGGACGTGCCGCAAAAGGGCCATGTCCCACATGCCGTTGTGGCTTGCGCCGTCGTCGCCCGTGATTCCCGCGCGGTCGAGCATGAACGTGACTCCCGCTTTGTGCAACGCGACATCCATGAGCAACTGGTCGAAGGCCCTGTTGAGGAAGGTCGCGTAGACCGCCACCACTGGGTGCATTCCGGCGAACGCCAGGCCCGCCGCCGCCGTCACCGCGTGCTGCTCCGCAATTCCCACATCAATGACGCGATCGGGGAAGGCATCGGCAAACGGCTGCAAGCCAACCGGCGCGAGCATTGCGGCGGTGATGGCGACAACGTCGTCGCGCTCCGAGCCCGCCGCGAGAATCTCGTCTGCGAAAACTGACGTCCATCCAAATCGCGATGGCTCGATAGGCAGGCCCGTTTCCGGGTGGATCTTGCCGACCGCATGAAAGCGGTCAGCCAGGTCTTGCTCGGCGGGTTCGTAGCCGCGCCCCTTGTCCGTGAGCACGTGGACGATGACGGGCGCACCAAAGGCCTTTGCGTGGGTGAGAGCCGCCTCGACTTGCGCCAGATCGTGGCCGTCGACGGGCCCCAGGTATTTGAGGCCCAAGTCCTCGAACATCCCTTGAGGGCCGATGAGTCCCTTGAGCGCCCGCTTGCCGTGCATCACCGTCTGATACATGAAGTCGCGTGCAGGTCCTCGCCCAGAGAACGTGCGCTTCCCCCAGCTCAGGAAGTTCTCGTAGGCGCTTGAGGTGCGAATGCCGTCTAGCCTTCGCGCAAGTCCGCCAATGGTGGGAGCGTACGACCGGCCGTTGTCGTTGACGATGATGACCACCCTGTCGGTGCAGTCCGCCAACTGGTTGAGTGCTTCCCACGCCATTCCGCCCGTGAGCGCGCCGTCTCCGATAATCGCGACGGTCGTACGGTCGGTCTCTCCACGCAAGGAGTGGCCCCTCGCGATTCCAGCGGCCCAGGACAGGGCTGTAGAGGCGTGCGAGTTTTCGACGATGTCGTGGTCGCTCTCCGCCCGGGATGGGTATCCAGACACTCCCCCGCGCTTGCGCAGGCTCGAGAAATCCCGCCTTCCCGTCAGCAACTTGTGCACATAACTCTGATGCCCAGTGTCGAAAACGATGCTGTCGTGGGGAGAGTCGAAGACACGGTGAAGCGCCAGCGTGAGTTCCACGACGCCAAGGTTGGGTCCTAGATGCCCGCCGGTGCGCGACACGGAATCAACCAGGTAGTCGCGAATCTCCTCCGCAAGGTCTCTCAATTCAGTGTGCGAGAGCGCCCGCAGGTCTTGCGGTGACTCGATGCGCTCCAGCACGCTCGCTCCTGACGGTCGCTGTGGTCCAACTGTACGTGCTGCAACGCCTGAGGCCCGCGAACCCTTCCGCAGGCGATTTAGGAAGCTACCAGCGAACGGAGCACGTACTGCAAAATGCCGCCATTCCTGTAATAGTCGGCCTCGCCTGGGGTATCAATGCGGACGGCGGCCTCGAAACTGACGGTCGAGCCGTCTGCCCTTGTCGCGGTCACCATGAGCGACTTGGGGTGCGCGCCAGCGCTGAATGCACTTATACCCTCGATGCCGAAAGTCTCGGTGCCGTCCAAGCCCAGGCTGGTCACCGTGTGGCCCGTGGGGAACTGCATCGGGATGACGCCCATGCCGATGAGGTTGGAGCGGTGAATTCGCTCAAAGCTCTCCGCAATGACCGCGCGCACGCCAAGCAGGCTGGTTCCCTTCGCCGCCCAGTCTCGCGAGGATCCGGATCCGTATTCCTTGCCAGCCAGAATCACGAGCGGCACACCAGCCGCTTGGTACTCGACAGACGCGTCGTAGATCGTGGTCTGCTCACCCGTCAAAAAGTTGCGTGTCAGGCCACCCTCGACCACGTTGCCTTCAGCATCGGCAAGCAGCAGGTTCTTCAGGCGTATATTCGCGAACGTTCCGCGAATCATCACCTCATGGTTGCCGCGCCTACTGCCGTAGGAGTTGAAGTCCAAGCGGTCGATGCCGTGATCAGCGAGATACGCACCCGCAGGGCTGTCTACCTTGATCGAACCGGCGGGAGAAATGTGGTCCGTCGTGACCGAGTCTCCCAAGAGCGCGAGCACTCGCGCGCCGCTGATGTCCTCGACGGGCACTGCCTCCATCGTCATGCCCTCGAAGTACGGGGGCTTGCGCACGTACGTCGACGCGTCGTCCCACTCGAAGGTTTTACCCGCGGGGGTGGGAAGGCCCTGCCAGCGCGCGTCCCCAGCGAACACGTCGGCATAGTCCTTCTTGAACATCTCTTGGGTAATCGACGACGACACAACGGACTCGACCTCGACGGGGCTGGGCCAGATGTCGCGAAGGAATACCTCGTTGCCTTCCGTGTCCAGACCGAGGGATTCGTGTTCGAAGTCGAAGTCCATGGTTCCCGTAAGCGCATACGCGATGACGAGCGGAGGCGAGGCCAAGTAGTTCATCTTGACGTCGGGGTTGATGCGTCCCTCGAAGTTGCGGTTGCCACTCAGGACCGAGACCACCGTGAGGTCGTGCTCGTTGACGGCGGCGCTCACGGGCTCGGGCAACGGACCCGAGTTGCCGATGCATGTGGTGCAGCCATAGCCGACGAGGTGGAAGCCGAGCGCCTCAAGGTCGGGCCACAGGCCAGCCTTTTCGTAGTAATCCGTGACCACTTGAGAGCCAGGCGCCAACGACGTCTTGACCCACGGCTTGACCTTCAAACCCTTCGCGTTGGCGTTGCGCGCGAGAAGCGCTGCCGCGAGCATCACCGACGGGTTGGACGTGTTGGTGCACGACGTGATTGACGCGATCACCACGTCGCCGTCTTTGAGTGGCACCACGGCGCCTGCCTCATCAACGTAGGTGGTCTCTTTGGCGTCGCCTGGGCGCACCTGCGAGATCGCCTTGTCGAACGACGCCTTCGAGTCGGTCAGCGCGACACGGTCCTGGGGACGCTTGGGCCCCGCGATGGACGGGACGACCGTCGACAGGTCGAGCGTGAGGTATTCGGAAAATGCGGGCTCGACGTAGTCGGTTGCGGAGGGATCATGCCAGAGCCCCTGCGCCTTCGCGTAGGTCTCTACGAGCGCGACCTGATCCGCGGAGCGGCCGGTGAGGCGCAAGTAGTCGATCGTGATGCCGTCGATAGGGAAGATTGCTGCGGTCGAGCCGAATTCGGGGCTCATGTTGCCGATTGTCGCGCGGTTGGCGAGCGGCACGCGGCCCACGCCTTCACCGTAGAACTCGACAAACTTGCCAACCACGCCGTGCCCCCGAAGCATCTCGGTGATGGTGAGCACCACGTCGGTCGCTGTGGCTCCCGCGGGGATGGCTCCCGTGAGCTTGAAGCCCACCACCTTGGGGATCAGCATCGACACCGGCTGGCCGAGCATGGCCGCCTCTGCCTCGATGCCGCCAACGCCCCAACCAAGAACGCCAAGGCCATTGATCATCGTGGTGTGCGAGTCGGTGCCAACGCACGAGTCGGGATAGGCCTGCATGATTGTCTTGCCATCCGCCCCTTCTGCCTCGCGGGTCATCACCGCGCGCGCAAGGTACTCGAGGTTCACCTGGTGAACGATGCCGGTACCGGGGGGCACCACCTTGAAGTTGTCGAACGCCGTCTGCCCCCAACGGAGGAACTGGTAGCGCTCGCGATTGCGCTCGTACTCGAGTGCGGTGTTGAGCTCGAGAGCGTCTTTGCGGCCAAAGACGTCGATCACCACCGAGTGGTCGATCACCATCTCGGCGGGCGCGAGCGGGTTGATGATTGCCGGGTCTCCCCCGAGCTCGGCGACGGCTTCGCGCATCGTGGCAAGGTCAACCACACACGGAACACCAGTGAAGTCCTGCATCACAACTCGAGCAGGCGTGAATTGAATCTCGGTGTCGGGCTCGGCCTTGGGGTCCCACGCGGCAAGCGCTCGCACGTGGTCGGCGGTGATGTTCGCGCCGTCCTCGGTGCGGAGTAGCGCCTCCGCGAGAATTTTGAGCGAGTACGGCAGCTTCTCGAGTCCTGGTACCGCGCCCAGCCTGAAGATCTCGTAGGACGCTGCTCCCACCGTGAGGGTGGACTTGGAACCCAGGCTGTTGACGCTCAATTGCACTCCTTGACTCGGGACGACTCATTCTACCGAAGCGGTTGTGTCGGGAAGATGACGCCTAACGAATGAACGTGGCGATCGTCTCGACGTGGTGCGTCATGGGGAACAGATCCCAGGCGTCGGCGCTCTGAAGCTTGTAGCCATGCCCCGCCAACAGCGCTGCATCGCGCGCGAGCGCAACGGGATCGCACGCCACGTAGACGATGCGTCCGGGCTCGAGCGCGGCCATCGCGGCAACTGTCGCCGCCTTGGCCCCTGAGCGCGGCGGATCGAGAA
>JAYTGI010000121.1:0-6093 GCA_043733605.1 Demequina sp.
GTGACCTTCTGGGGTGGCGTGGAGCCTGGACGGGAGCGTCTGTGTGGAGCGCGGCGAGGGCATTGCCCAATTGCGCCGCACCCAAGGGCGACAAGGGTGCCTTTGTCGCTGGCTCTCCTGGCACCCACGGAACCACGCTCCAGCGCCACGGAAACTCCGCGTTGGGTGAGCCGACGCGTACAGGTACCGGCGCCCTGAAGGGCCACGCGGTGCTGATCCGCGGCAGCCAGTCGACCGCGGTGACGTCGCGATCCGCCGCGAGTTGTCGCCGGGGCAGCCTGACGGCCCACGCGTCTCCCAAGCGCCACACGACCGCGTCCTTGCCCTCGAAGCGCGCTCCGAGACAAAGACCCGCAGCCTCGGGAACTTGGGTCGCTATGAGGGATGCCACCAGAGCCGCGTCGACGCGTACTTCGGCCTCGGTTTGCGCCGTGGCGAGGGTCATGTGCTCACCCTAGAAGTGGGGGCAACTTGTGCATATAGCACGTAGCCACAACGACGCGCAGGGGCGCTTGTCGCTTACCTCCTCCACAATTCGGGTGTATCGCTACGAGACGTCCCAAGGACGACACCGTGGCGAGGTTGGTGGGGGTGTCCCGCTATCCGCGGGGCTACTCGTGAGCCGCGAGCACGGATTCCCAGCTCGCGACAATGGCGAGCGTGGCCGCCTCCACATCGTCGCGCGTGGTCGCCGCAGCGGAAAGCTGTTGAAGGACCCGTCGACCTCAACGGATCCGAGGCGCCCGAACACATCAACAGATCTCTCAGATCGGCAAGGTTGGCTACAACTGGACCCTCAACCACGGTGCCGGTTCGTGAACGACTGGCACTAGGCAGTGGGCGCCAGTTTGCGGCATGCTGGCCCCCATGCGCACCACCGCGGAACAACTCTCGGATGTCCTTGACCACTGGCAGACCGGTACAGGGCCGCTCTATGTCCAGTTGGCGAACGCGATCGTTTCCTTGGCTGAGTCGGGGTCACTCGATCACGGAACGCGGATGCCATCGGAACGCACGCTCGCCGATCATCTGCACTTGTCCCGCAACACCGTGACGGCCGCGTATCAGCGGTTGCGGGACGCGGGTTGGCTCGAGGTGCGTCCAGGGGCGGCGCCGACGCTCGGCGTGAGCTCTCGCGGGGTGTTGGGCCTCAGCCCTCAGGAGCGCTTCGCGCAGATCCTGGCAGGCCCCGTCCAACCGCTGGTCGCGTTCAACACGGCTTCGCCCCCTCCCGCTCCCATCGTCAAGACGGCGCTCGAAGACATGGCGTCTTTCTTGGGTGGCTCGCCCGTACAGGGCAACGGTTACGCGGCGCTCGGCGATCGCGAACTCGTGCTCGCCGTCACAGAGCGTCTGCGCGCGGATGGCATCCACGCCAAACCCGAAGAGGTGGTCATCACAGCCGGCGCCCAGCAGGCCATTTGGCTCGCGGTGACGATGCTCGCAGGCGCGCAGCGACCCGTCGCATTAGAGTCGGTGACGTACCCCGGCGTGTTCGACGCGGTCCACGCCTCAGGTTCAAGGCCTCTCGCGCTGCCCATGGGGCCCGACGGCCTTGACGCTGCAGCGTCCATCAAGCTCTTGCGTGCCGCGCGACCGGACGTTGCCTACGTGACGACGTTCCACAACCCCACGGGCACAGCCTTGACCGATGATGACGCGCGCCTGCTACTCGAGGCTGCCGCCGGGCTTGGCACCACAGTCATCGACGACAGGACCATTGGCGAGTTGTCGCTTGACGCAGTGGTGCGCACGCCGTTCGCCGCGCTCGGTACCGGAGCGTCGGTCATCACGATCGGCGGGATGTCCAAGATGTTCTGGGGAGGACTCCGCGTGGGGTGGTTGCACACGAACGCGACCCTCGCGGAGCAAATGCGACACCGCCGCGCCGCGATGGACCTTGGCTCTCCTGTGCTGTTTCAGCGTGTCGCGGCTCGCCTGCTCACGGATCATTACGTTGCCACCAAGGAATGGCGCCTCGCCGCGTTGCGCGAGTCGCTTGCCGCCGTGGATGAGGCGGTCGCCGAGCACGGGCTCGATTGGGAGTACGCGCGGCCGCTCGGCGGGCCAGCTTTGTGGGTGCGTCTTCCCGACGGGGGCGCCGCGAGGTTTGCCGCGCGGGCTGCGGAGGCCGGCGCGCCGGTGGCCGCTGGGGCGGCCTTTGAGGTGCTGCCCGGGGCGGGCGCCAACCACTTCCGGCTCCCGTTCTACTTGCCGCCGGAGGAAATGCGGCTGGGGATCAAGGTGCTCGCTGAGCGGGCGGCCTAGGTTGCCCAAGGGGACCGCAACCCCGAGCCCGAACGCGCGGCACGCCACGGCCGTGTTCCGTTGCGGCGCATGTCAGGCACGGGGCCGAGCTACCTCCGCGTCGGCGGACGCAACGCCCGATCCGTCGCCCACTGCCGCCTGACACCCGCAAGCGCTTCAGGAATCTGCTTCCCTGCACGTCCCATCGCACACCTCCGTGAACAAGGTGTTGCGGCGACCAATTGAATCCGCCCGGATACCCCGGATCAATGAATCACGTCGCCGTGAAGAAGTTGAGCAACATCCCTGATGGTGGGGGGTAGCGTTACGTCGGCAGGCAGCAAGGCGGCAAGAACAACCGCGCGACAGCCAGAGTGCGCCGAAGCCCCACACGACACCCGATCAACGGCCTCGCGCACGTCCGCAGAGCCACCAACTCTCGATGCTCATCCGTCGTCACCCCTGCCGGGCGGCCAGCATCGACGTCATCCCGAGCCCTCCAATGTCGCAAGCCCCACTCACTGATCCCAAGAACCTGAGCAACGTGAGCGGGTCGCTCTCCTTGACGCGCCACATCAAGTGCGCGACGACGAAGCTACTTCGGCGGCGCAGCAGGCATACCGAACTCCTTCCTTGGGACACATCGTCCCAAGGAAGGTTCCAGGAAGAGGAGGGTGGAGTTCCCCGCAACTAGTGCGAGTGTCCCGAATGAGCATCTGGGGTCTTCTCGAACGATGCTGCGCACCCTTCTGAGCAGAAGTAGTGCTTCTGCCCATCGCGTTCAACAACCCTGGCGGCCGTCGCCGGGTCGATGTTCATCCCGCAGATGGGGTCCGTCACGGTGGCAGGGGTTTCGTGCATGGTGTGTACTTCCTTCTCTTCATCGCGACCTATATCCACCACCGGGTCGGTGGCTGGAACCTGGACAACGTTTGGTAGCGGTTTTGCGGTGAATCCGCGCAGCCGGCTGGAGTTCATCACGACCGAGAGCGACGACAGTTCCATTGCTGCGGCAGCAATCATGGGGCTCAACCTCAACCCGAACGCTGGGTATAGCGCGCCTGCTGCGATAGGTATGCCGAGGCCGTTGTAGAGAAACGCAAAGGCCAGGTTCTGTTTGATGTTTCGCATGGTGGCCCTGGACAGATCAATGGCGGTGACAAGCCCCGACAAGGCACCCGAGATCAGGGTGATGTCTGAGGACTCGATCGCGACATCGGTGCCAGTCCCAATGGCGGATCCGACGTTCGCTTGAGCGAGCGCGGGGGCATCGTTGATTCCGTCGCCAACCATTCCCACCACACGGCCCTCCGCCTGGAGTCTCCGAACCTCGGCGGCCTTGTGTTCCGGCATTACCTCCGCGATGACCCTGCGGATGCCCACCTGGCGGGCGATAGCCGCAGCGGTGAGACGATTGTCGCCCGTCACCATGACCACGTCGATTCCGCGCGCGTGGAGGGCCGCGACCGCTGCGATCGAACCCTCCTTCAACGTGTCAGCCACGCCGATCACGCCTGCGGGTTTGCCATCAATTCCGACGTACATCGGTGTCTTGCCATCCTCGCCAAGGGCGCGTGCATGAGCGGAGACTTGAGCGATGTCGATGCCGAATTCCGCCATCAGGCGTTCATTTCCGACGATGACGTGACGGCCTGAAACCTGAGCGCTGACACCTTGTCCAGTGATCGAGTCGAATTCTGTTGCAACGACGATGGGGAGCCCTCGGTCTCTTGCTCCCTGAACGATGGCCGCGGCGAGCGGGTGCTCGGAGGAGTTTTCGACCGCCGCCACTAGGGCCAGGACCTCGTCGGCTGTCAGGGGGTCGGCCGGGAATACGTCGGTCAACGCCGGACGTCCCTCGGTGAGTGTGCCGGTCTTGTCGAGCATGACCGTATCGAGTCTGTGCGCAACTTCGAGTGCCTCCGCGGAGCGAATGAGGATTCCCGCCGCTGCGCCCTTTCCCGTTCCCACCGTGATGGACAGTGGCGTCGCGAGGCCGAGCGCGCATGGGCACGCAATCACGAGCACCGAAACGGCGGCTACGAGCGCAAAGATAAACGCGGGTGGGGGGCCGATGAGCGCCCAGAGCGCGAAGGTCCAGATCGCTATTCCGATGACGACAGGAACAAAGTAGCTGGAAACCTTGTCGGCGAGCCGCTGAATGGGAGCCTTGGACCCCTGCGCCTGGCGCACCAACGCAATGATCTGCGCGAGCATTGTTTGCGCACCGACCTTGGTCGCGACAAACGTGAATGAGCCCGTCTGGTTGATCGTTGCCCCGATGACGTGATCGCCAGCGGACTTCGTCACGGGGATCGGCTCGCCGGTTACCATGGACTCGTCAACGGGCGATTGGCCGTCGAGAACATCCCCGTCGACCGGCAGCTTCTCGCCTGGCCGCACGACGATCACATCACCAACCACCACGTCATCCAACGCAAGCTCAACCTCGATGCCGTCCCTGATCGCGCGGGCAGTGCGGGGTTGGAGCCCGATAAGGGTGCGGATCGCGGCACCGGTACCCGCCTTTGCCTTCGCCTCGAGGAGGCGGCCGAGCAAGATCAGCGTGACAATCACGCCAACGGCTTCAAAGTAAAGCTCCCTGACGTCGCTCGGCAGCACGCCTGGCGCGAAGGTGACCACGAGACTGTACCCGTATGCTGCGATCGTCCCGAGGGTGATGAGCGAGTTCATCTCGGCGGTCCTGTGAGCCAACGCAAGCCATCCGGTGCGGTGAATCGGCCATCCCGCGTAGAACATGACCGGAGTGACAAGCGCGAATTGGACCCAGTGATTCATCAGGAGGCTTGGCACCCACGTCGCGCCGAACAGGTCCGTCGCCATCACAGCCACGACGACGGGTAGGGAGAGGATCGCGCCGATCACCACGCGGCGCGTCAGGTCCCGAATTTCGGCCGAGCGTTCACGCTCCTGCGCCTCTTCATTCTCGGAGTCGCTCATGGAGATGGCGGAAGATGAGGAATCTGGCGATGCGTGTTCCGCCAGTGGTGCGTCACCCCTCGACTCGGACGGTGCCCTCGAACCGTCCGTCGCGTCGATCACCTGGAGCTTGCCGTGGAGCATGCTCATTCCGCAGGCAAAGTCATAGTCTCCCGCTGTTTGAGGCGTGAATTCGACCGCAGTCGTCGCGTATGCCGTGAGCGTCTGGTTCACCTTGAAGTCAGGGAACACGACCCGCGACGAGCAGTCCCCGCTCTCTTGGCGGTCAAAGAGCAGGCGCACGGGAACGCCAGCGGCAACCTGGATGAAGTCGGGGCTGTATCCGCCCTTAACGGTCACCCTTACCACTTGGACTCCAGCATCCATGTTGGCACGGTGGGCCCTCTTGGGCCCAAAGAAGAACCACACAAGTAGCGCCGTGAGCCCTACGGACCCGAGGACTATCCACACATCCGTCACGCTCATGATCGATCTCCCTCATGCAAAGTTGACTGTCTTCGAGTTCTGGCGCGGTGTCCACGATGTCCCCGCTAACGCATCTTAAGGCGGTCCCGATATCTTGCCGCGCCCTGGATTTGAGCGCTTGTTCCCGTCTCACCGCCAACGCTAAACCGTCTAGTGGGCTGGAAGGTCAAGGCGGCGACTGCGGGGGCCGCGGAACGGCCTGCGTTGATGAGGGGGTCCAAGTAAGCGCCCTGGATCGGGCTGGCGTGGTTGCGCGTCTTGCGGCACCGCAGCGACAAGGTGCCAGGTGCCACGCACTCTTGATGTGAACTTCATCGAATCCCAACCAAGCCCACGGGGCAGCCGACCTAGCGTTCGGAGATGGACTCCCCCCGCAAGATCGATACCTCCGGTGCCCGCCCCAGCGTTGCGGCCACGAGA
>JAYTGI010000122.1:0-2122 GCA_043733605.1 Demequina sp.
GTCCCACAACGCGCGGTCGCCCAGCTCGAGGTCCTCGGGTTGGCGGCCGGTGAAGTACGACGTGAGGGCCACCCTGTCGTAAGGGCGGCGCGGCTCCTCGGCGCACACGGTCACGCGGTACTGGCCGCTCTCGTCGCGCGAGCGGAGCGCCTCGACAAACCGGTGCGCAACCATTCCCCCGCCGACGACGACGACGCTTGTGCTCATGTCAGGCTCCCTTGATGGCCGAGGCCGGTTCATTCATGGATGTTTGGCACGCGAGGATGCCCCCCACGAGCGCGGTGCAGTCGCCGCAGCCCGTGGTGGCCCTGGTGGCGCCCGCGATGTCCTCGACCGTGAGGCAACCCTCGTCGATCGCGTGGCGAATCTGGCCGGCGCTCACCGAGTTGCAGTTGCACACCTTGTCGGCGTCCTTGACGTCCTCTGGTGCGCGGGTCGCCGCCGCGACACCCCCGCCGGACAACGCTCGAATCATGAGCTGCGCGGGGTCACTCGGCACAGGACGATGCCTGGTATAGAGGGCAGCGAGCGTAGCGGCAACGTCCGGATCGCCGATGCTCGTCGCGCCTACGAGTTGGCCGTTCGACACCACCACCTCGATGAAGCGCCCGCCCTCAGGGTCCTTGAGGCTCAGCACCCTGAAACGCGGGTCCGCCCTGTCGAAGTCGCCGCAGACCCCCATCGCGACCATGGCCATTCCCGCCGCCTTGACCCGTACCACGTCGGCCGTGGAGTCGAGGGCGACACGATCAGCATCGGTGCCCGTGAGCACGCCCACGAGCGTGCGCGCCTGCTCCCAACCCTGCGCCACGAGCCCCTTGCCGCCCTCTGGGGGTTGAGCGCAATCGCCGATCGCGTAGATGTGTTCCGACGAGGTGCGCATTGTCGAGTCGACCACGATGCCTCGCTCGCAATCGAGACCCGCGACCCGCGCGAGGGACGTCTCCGGAATCGTGCCTGTACACATCACGACCAGGTCGGTCGGCACCTCCGCGCCGTCCTCGAGACGCACGGCGGTGACCCGCCCCCGCGAGGTCAGCACTCGCGAAATCGACGCGCCCACATGGGTCTCGATGCCCAACCTCAAGAGGCTCGATTGGGCCACCGCGGAGGCCTCCCAACCCAGCTGACGCTCCATGAGTCGCTCGGCCAAGTGCACCAGCCGCACCGCGATTCCGCGCGCTGCGAGACCCGTGGCGACCTCGAGACCGAGCACTCCCGCGCCGAGCACCACCGCCCTCTTGGCGCCCCTCGCCGCGGCAACGATTCCCTGCGCGTCTGCCATGTCCTTGAGGACGAAGACACCCGCGATGAGGCCCCTCGAATCCGCGACGCCCTGAATCGCTGGGATCCTCGCGACGGATCCGGAGGCGATCACGAGCTCGTCGTACGGGTGCTCGCCGCCCTTCGCGTCCTCGACCACCGAACGGCCCGCGTGAATCGCGACGGCCGCGAGACCCGTCCTGACGACGACCCGCGGGTGCGGCGCGGGCTCGATCGACAACAGTTCTTGGCTCTTGGAACCGGCAACGACGCTCGACAGCAGCACCCTGTTGTAGGCGCCGACGGGCTCCTTGCCGAGCACCGTCAGCGTCACCTCGGGGTCCGCGGCCGCCAATTCCTCGGCGAAGCGGCTCCCCACCATCCCATTGCCAATCACGACGACTCTCCTCATGAGGGTTCCTCCTCGCGCCTGGCGGCGGCGCGCACACTCACCGCACAGACCTTGAACTCGGGCATTCCGGACACGGGATCGGTCGCGTCGTTGGTGAGCACGTTCGCGCTCGCCGCCCAGTGGAAGGGCATGAACACGGTCCCGTGCCGCACCCCAGCGGAGATACGGGCGGCGGCCACGACGGACCCCCTCGCCGAAGTCACCTCGACCGCCTCGCCCTCGGCTACTCCAAGGGACTCGGCAAGGCTCGAATCCATCTCGACGTAAGGGGCGGGTTCCGCGGCGACCAGCTCGGGCACCCTGCGCGTCTGCGCCCCCGATTGGTAGTGGCCGAGCACCCTGCCTGTCACGAGATACACGGGTGCGTCCGCCCGCACGTCGTCGCGAGGACCTTGGTGGGAGACGGCGACCATGTGCGCCTTGCCGTCGGGCTTTTCGAAGCGCTCG
>JAYTGI010000123.1:0-2120 GCA_043733605.1 Demequina sp.
ATCAACGAAGGGAATAGTTGACGCATCACCCAGCGTTGCATGACTGAAGCCGCCGACGCTGGCGGCACCCTCATAACTTCAAGGAGTCAGTCATGCCCCGCATTGGTTACATCGTCGGTTCGCTCTCGAGCACCTCGATCAATCGGCAGGTCGCCAACGCCCTCGTGGGGCTGGCGCCCGCGGACGTAGAGCTCGTTGAGCTCAACTACCGCAACCTGCCGATGTACACCCCCGACGCCGACGGCGACTACCCCGTCGAGGCCCACGAGTGGAAGCAAGCCATCGAGTCCGTCGACGGCGTCATCGTCATCACGCCCGAGTACTTGCGCTCGATCCCTGGGGCCCTCAAGAACGCCATTGACTGGGCATCACGCCCGTGGGGCACCAACTCGTTCAACGGCAAGCCGGTCGCAATTGCTGGCGCATCGATGGGCCCCATCGGCACCGCCGCCGCTCAGCAACACTTGCGCGCCATCTTGGGCCACCTCAACGCGCCCACGCTCGGCCAGCCCGAGGTGTTCTTGCGCTTCGACCAGGCCGCGTTTGGCCCCAACGGCGAGGTGCAAAACGATGCCACCAAGGCCATCCTCGAGGGATTCCTCTTGGCCGCGGTCGCTCACGTCCAGCGCAACACGCACGTGCACGAGCACGCGGCCGCTTGACTGCGGTCGTCTCAACACAGGCGGGTTCTTGCAGGGAATGCTTGGGAGCCCCTCTTTCGTTGTCCTAGCGTGACAGCAATCTGGTGGGTACGGCGCGACGCTCGGCTTGGCGACAATCCGGCGCTTCTCGAGGCATCTTCGGACGGCCTAGCATTTCCTGTCTTTCCGTGGTCACCACCGCTTGCGCTGTGGTCCGGCAGACGACGCGCCCACCTCGCCAGGGTCCTGTGGAGCCTTCGAGATGAAGCGCGCGGCGCGCTCGCCGTGCGACACGGTACCCCGGCCGATGTCCTCGTGGCCGCGGCAAGAGAGTCCGGCTCGAGCGTCGTGTGGGCACAGCGCGAGTACGCCCCCAGCGCCGTGCGCGAACAGGAATCGGTGAGCGACGGGCTGGCCGATGCAGGGGTTGGGTTGCGACTTGTCGGGTCGCCCTACGCCGTCGCACCTGGACGCGTTGTCAAGTCAGATGGCACCGAATACCAGGTATTTACTCCATTTTCTCGCGCTTGGCGAGAGCACGGTTGGCGCCCCGCAGCCCCTCGGGCCGACGCATCGGCGTTGCGGGCCCTCGACTCGGACGTCTCACTGGACCACCACGCCGCTCATGGCGACGCGGAGGATCCGCTCGCCTTTCAGGTCGAGTTCCGCGAGGACCGCTGGCTGGCCGCGCTCAAGGATTTTATGTCCGGTCGCCTCGACTCCTACTCAGAGGACAGGGACCGGCCCGACCGGATTGCGACATCCGGCCTTTCGGTGCCCCTCGCGTTTGGGCAAATTCACCCGCGGACCATCCTGGCGGCATCGGGCCGAAATTCTAGCGCCGAGGGTCGAAAGTTCGAATCCGAGCTGGCCTGGCGCGAGTTCCACGCCGACGTCCTCTTCCATCACCCCCGCGCGCTGCGCGAGTCGCTCCGGCCCGTTGCACCCGACGACGCATGGGAGAGCGGCGCCGCGGCGGACGCGGCGTTCATCGCATGGCGCGAGGGCCGTACCGGCTTCCCCCTTGTCGACGCAGGGATGAGAGAACTTCAAGCGACGGGCACCATGCACAACAGGGTGCGCATGATCACCGCGAGCTTCCTGGTCAAGGACTTGCACTTGCCATGGCAGCGAGGCGCCGCGTACTTCCGTCGCGCGCTTCTCGACTACGACCACGCTCAAAACCAACTCAACTGGCAGTGGGTCGCGGGTACCGGCCGCGATGCCGCGCCGTACTTTCGCGTGTTCAATCCCGACGCGCAACTGGCGAAGTTCGACCCGAATTTTGCGTACGTGAGGCGCTGGGTCGCGGAACTCGATACGCCCGCGTATCCGGACCGCATGCTCGACCACAAGGTCGAGAGAGAACGCACTCTCGCAGACGCCGCGAGGGCGCGTGCGGGCTCTGGCTAAACCGTCGCGCTAAACCGTCGCGCTAAACCGTCGCGCACCCCACGGCGACCACATTCACGCCGTTGC
>JAYTGI010000124.1:0-6080 GCA_043733605.1 Demequina sp.
GGCGACGTCGCTGGCACGCACGTGCCGCAGGCCGAGCCCCCGCTGACGACCAGCCCCATGCGGGTGGCCTGCTCGGCGACGGCCTGGGCGAGGTCGAGCGAGATTCCGAGCGTCCGCGCGGCCGTGCGAGCGCTGGAACCCGCCGCGAGCTCGGTCATGACCGAGTCGAATACGCCGCTCACAGCAACCTCCCCACCTGGAACACGATCACGGCAAGCCCGTACGCACCGGCGAACTGGGCGCTGCCAGCTGCAGCCGTCCACCGCAAGCCGTAGAGGCGCCGCTGTTCGGCGAGAGTCGCGAGGCATGGCAAGTACGCCAAGACGAAGACCATGAGGGCCAGCGCCGCGGCACCTGCGGCCCCACCCGAGGTGCGCTCGACCGTGGCTCGAAGTTGATCGCCAAGGCTCGCGTCTTTCGCGTCTTCCAAAGCGTAGGACTGGGCGAGTGCACCGATGACGACCTCTTTGGCCGCGATGCCTGCGACCAGGGAAGCGGCGATGCGCCAGTCGTTGAGGCCCATCGGGGCCAAGGCGGGGGCCGCACCCTGTGCAACGGCGCCGTACACGGAATCGGCGACGGGGACATCGGCGATGTCGTGTCCGCCGCGCACGGGGATCGCCTGCAGGGCCCACAGCACCACGACCGCGACCACGATGACGGAACCGGCCTTGCGGGTGAACGACGCGATGCGGGTCCAGACGCCGATGGCGAGCGTGCGCAGGTGGGGGAGTTGGTAGTCGGGCAACGCAATGATGAGCGGCTCGGGCTTGAGGTCGCGCATGACCGTGTGGCGCGCGATGAGGCCCCCACCAATGACGAGCGCGACGGAAGCGACGTACATGCCGAACACGACAGTCCCTGCGGATCCAGGGAAGAACGTGTGCGCGAGTAGCAAGTACACAGCGAGTCGCGCGGTGCACGACGTGAGCGGAACCAGCAGTCCCGTGAGCAGCCGCTGGCGCGCGTGAGGCAGCACTGCGGTGGCGGACAGGGCGGGCACGTTGCACCCGAACCCGACGATGAGCGGGAGCATCGCGCGCCCGTCGAGCCCGAGCGCGCGCATCGCTCTGTCGGCCACCACGGCGACTCGCGCCAGGTAGCCCGTGGATTCGAGCGCGGAAACGGACGCGAACATGATGGCCATGAGGGGTACGAACGACAACACGGTGCCCACGCCAGCGAGCACCCCTCCCACGATGAAGGATTCGAACCACGACGGCGCGCTGACCGCACCGAGCGCCGCCGACACCCAGCCCGCGACGGGCCCCTGGACCGTGCGAGTGACCGCGTCCATGAGAGGTGACGCCGCCACGGTGGTGAGCTGGAAGACTCCCCACACGACCGCAAGGAAGGCCGCGGGGCCCACCCACGGGTTGAGGAGCACGCGATCGAGGTGATCGGTGAGGGTGGCGCGGGGGTCGGTTGACGTGGCCGCCGCGTCCGTGATCGTCTCGACCCAGTCGAAGAGTTGTTGGGCCTCGGTGAGGTTGTCCGGCAGGTCACCGGCGTCAACGTGCGGGGCGACGCCCTTGACGTAACTCGGGTATTCGAGCGCGATGGTTACCGCGGTCGTGAGTTCTTGAATTCCCTTGCCCGTACGGCCATTCGCCTCAATCACCGGCACGCCTAGCGCCGCCGAGAGCGCGGCGACGTCAGGCGCAAGCGCCCTTGCCTCCGCCAGGTCGATCATCGTCAAGGCGGCGACCACGGGCCTGCCCGCGCGCGCGACCTGACCCAACAGGTACAGCGACCGGCTGAGCGCCGTCGCGTCGAGGACCACCACCGCGAGGCCGTGGGACGGGTCGTGCACCGCGTCGGCCGCGACCTGCTCGTCGGGCGAGCGGGCGATCAGGCTATATGTGCCAGGGAGGTCAACGAGCATCAGGTCGTCGCCGTCGGTGAACCATACGCCCTGGGCGAGTTCCACTGTTGTACCAGGGGCGTTGACAACGCGTTGCCGCGCGCGGGTGAGAGCGTTGAAGAGCGTTGACTTGCCGACGTTGGGGTTGCCCACCAGCAGGACGCTTGCGGTCGCGCGTGAAGTTGCGGTGCGGTTGGCCGTGGCGAGGGAGGCGGTGCCGACTGGCGCAGTTGTACCTAAAACAACCCGGGCGCCGCCGCCGTGGCATGCACCCGGGGCGCTCATGCGGCTTCCACCTCGGTGAGTTCCACATCGATGAGCGCGGCGGTCACGCCGTCGATCGCGATGCGAGCCGCGCCGATGGTGACGATGCGAGAGCCGCCAGCGCCGCGGCCCATCATGCGCACGAGCGCACCCGGCCGCAGGCCCATCTCGCGCAGCCTCAGGACCATTCCCGACTCCGTACTGACCGCGCGCACGTGTGCCGAAACACCGGGCTGGAGCGCGCTCAACAACATGCGACCAGGATATACGTGAGGTGAGGCTTGCCTAATTACCAAAGGTCCCGGGCGGCGACCCGATATGGAAGGGGTGGGGGACGGATCAGCCGCCAGGAACGCGCCCGCGCAACACGTCGATCATGGCCTTGGCGTCCGCTGCTACCTCGCGTACGTGACCGGTGACCGTCGACTTGGTGAGGCGCTGGGGAGGGTATGCGCCTTGAGCGTCGAGCCCGATGCGGTCGCACACCCAGACGGCGCGCGGCACGTGGAACTCCTGGCTGACCATGATGACGCTGGTGGCGCCAAACGTGTCGCGGGCGTTGATGCATGACGAGTAGGTGTCGACGCCGAGTGGGTCCTCGACGATGGCCTCGGCGGGCACGCCCATGTCCTGGGCCACTCGCCGCATGACGCTCGGCTCACCAAAGCCAGAGCTGTCGGTGCCGTCGCCGCTCATGATGAGACGGTCGACCGTGCCGTTCAGGTACAGCTGCACGCCCACTTCGATGCGTTCGCGCAGGAACCGGGACGGGCGGCCATCGGAGTAGACGCGCGCCCCAAGCACGACCGCGGCATCGGCGTGGGTGAACGTCGCGTCGGCTGGGTGAACGGCTGACGCGGTGCTCACTCGCACGATGGCCCATGGCGTGGCGATAAGGGACGGCAAAAGGACCACTGCGGCAACGGCCCAGCGGCACCGGCGAGGAAGGCGCGTCATCGCAGCGAGTGTCTCCACGCGGAGCCGCCGCGCCCCAGAACGCCGACGCGAGCCCCTCGCAGCGTGCGCGAGCGGTCCATCCATGCGGACGTGGGAGAGCCTGGATCGTCCTCCTCGCGCCGTCCCGCCATCGCGACCATTCCGGCGACGAGGGCCGCCAGCTCGTCGTCGTCCAAGGTGCCGCGCACCACGCGCATCGAGGATGCGGCGGCGATCAGCTCGCCTTGATCGCTCACAGCGGGATGTTCCCGTGCTTCTTGGGAGGCAGCGCGGCGCGCTTGGTGCGAAGGGCGCGTAGCCCGCGCACGATCTGGGCGCGCGTCTCGCTGGGCTCGATGACGGCGTCGACGTATCCCTTGTCGGCCGCGTCGTACGGGTTGACGATCGTATCCTCGTATTCGGCGGTGAGGCGAGCGCGCTCGGCGTCCACGTCGCCGCCAGCCTCGGCGACCACCGCAAGCGTGCGGCGCTGCAGGATGTTGACGGCGCCGCCCGCACCCATGACCGCGATCTGCGCCGTCGGCCACGCCAGGTTGATATCCGCCCCAAGTTGCTTGGACGCCATCACGATGTACGCGCCGCCGTAGGCCTTGCGCGTGATCACCGTGATGAGCGGCACGGTCGCCTCAGCGTAGGCGTAGATCAGCTTGGCGCCGCGGCGAATGATCCCTTGGTGCTCTTGGTCAACGCCTGGCAAGAATCCCGGCACATCCACGAACGTGAGCACGGGCACGTTGAACGCGTCGCACGTGCGCACAAAACGCGCGGCCTTCTCGGCGGCGCTGATGTCCAGGGTGCCTGCCATCGACAGGGGCTGGTTGGCGACCACTCCAACGGAGTGGCCCTCGACGTGGCCGAAGCCGATGACCACGTTGGTGGCAAACAGAGGCTGCACCTCCAGGAAGTCGCCGTCGTCGAGCACCGTCTCGATGACCTGCTTCATGTCATACGGCTGGTTGTCGCTGTCGGGGACCAGGGTGTCGAGTGCGAGGTCGTCCTCGTTCGGCTCCAGGTCCATGTCGACGTCCCACGCGGGGGCATCGGACAGGTTGTTGGAGGGCAAGAACGTGAGCAAGTGCTTCACGTAGTCGATCGCGTCGTCCTCGTCCTCGGCCAGGTAGTGCGCCACGCCCGACTTCACGTTGTGGGTCTGGCCGCCGCCAAGCTCCTCGAACGTGACCTCTTCGCCTGTCACCGACTTGATGACGTCAGGGCCTGTGATGAACATTTGCGAGGTGCCGTCGGCCATGACGATGAAGTCGGTGAGCGCGGGGGAGTAGACCGCGCCGCCCGCGCTGGGGCCCAGGATGATCGAGATCTGCGGGATGACGCCCGATGCGGCGACGTTGCGTCTGAAGATCTCGGCGAACTGCGTGAGCGCGGCGACTCCCTCTTGAATGCGCGCGCCGCCGCCGTCGGAGATGCCGATGAGCGGCACGCCCGTGCGCAACGCGAAGTCCTGCACCTTGGTGATCTTGTGTCCGTGAATCTCGCCAAGCGAGCCACCAAAGACCGTGAAGTCCTGCGAGTAGACCGCGACCTGGCGGCCGTCGACTGTGCCGTAACCGGTCACGACTCCGTCTCCGGACGGTCGGTTCTTGTCGAGGCCAAAGTTGGTGGAGCGGTGCCGCGTGAGGGCATCAAATTCGACAAAGGAGTCCACGTCGAGCAACATCGCGACGCGTTCCCGCGCGCTCTTCTTTCCTCGCGCGTGTTGCCTCTCTTGTGCGGCGGCCTCGGGGACGTCGACTGCTGCAGTCATCCGCTCGCGCAGCGCATCGAGCGCGGACGCGGTGGACTTGGGGGTGGCGGTGTCGGACACAGTGCTCCCTTGATCAACTCGCAGATAGCCTAGCCGTCCCTTCGTCCCCCGAGCCTGCTTAGCCGCCGCGCCACACCGTGAGCGCGACTGGCGGCGGCTTCGATCGCAAGCGTCCCCGGGGGGGATCACGCGCAGATAACGGAACGATAACGAACACCATGAACGGTGACAGATCATGCGGCGCAAGTGACAAGTCGTGCAGGTCGCCCGATCGGCCCTGCGGGCGCTGATTGACTCTAGGACAGCGCAATCGACCATGATGCGTCGTCGACCCGGCAATGATGCTCGGGACGACGAATGGCGTGGCTGGTGTATCAGGGTGATGGCGCGGACCGAAAAACACATCTCGCCGGATACGTCCGTGCGCGGCATCGCTGCCGCCCACGGTCGAAACTCTGGCGGGGTCGCACGCGATGTCGATGATCGGCCGGAGATTCTACGCCCGGAGGCAGCGATTCACGAGACAGACCGGACGATCCATCAGTTGCACAGGAGACAACAATGAAGTCGACGATGACGATTGGAGACGGGCGATGACGCCTAGGTCTATCAAGGGAGCAGCGCTTTTCGCGGGGTTGGGCATGACCCTCTCGCTCGCGGCTTGCACCAACAACAAGACGGTCGATGTGACACCCACAGCGCAACCGGCTTCCTATGAAACGCGCGAGGTGACGGACGGAACCACAAGCTTTGTGGTGGTCGACAACCCCGGCGACGGCCCGACGTTGTCCTACGGAGCGGACTCAGGCGTCAAGCTACTCGACGAGGTCATCGACGGTTCTACGTACGCGTTCAAGGACATGAACGCCAACGGCACCCTCGACACGTGGGAGGACTGGCGTGTTGACGCAGCCAAGCGTGCAGCAGACCTATCCGCCCAGATGTCGGTCAAGCAGATCGCGGGCCTGATGCTCTGGAGCGGGCATGAGAACTCACCTGGCGATGGACTCACCGACCCCCAGAAGAAGTACCTGTCAGAGTCCAACCTCCGCGCGGTGCTCAACGCCGCAGACACCAGCAATGCTCAAGAGGCAGTGCCGTGGGTGAACGCCATGCAGGCCTATGTGGAAACACTCGCGACAGCGGACAACCCATACGTCCCGGTGAACTTCGCCTCGGACCCCCGCTCGACGGCACGCTCCGGCGACTACAACGCGGCTGGTGCGGACATCT
>JAYTGI010000125.1:0-6065 GCA_043733605.1 Demequina sp.
TCTTTTCCGGCGCGCGCGAGTGGCGGAACGGCAGACGCGCTGGCTTCAGGTGCCAGTGTCCGAAAGGGCGTGGGGGTTCAAATCCCCCCTCGCGCACCACAGAAGGCCCCCGAGAAATCGGGGGCCTTCGTTGTGTGCGGTAAGTGTGGTGTCGGTACGAGACCCTCGATTGTGGGAAAGCGCCTGAGCGAATCCTTACGGGTGACTTCTGTGGGCCGATGAACTCCCTGAGGGGTAATCACGCAACTGAAACGCTTGGAGAGACTTCTCGTGACGCCGCAACCTAAGACCAAGGGCAAGGCTCGTGTACGCACGACGCTCACCGTTCAGATCATGGCTGCAGTTGGCGGTGCGCTCGCTGTGTTGGCGATTGTGGGGGTCACCGCCATCGTGCAAATGTCGAAGTTGGACACGGCAGCCCGCGTCAGCGTGGCCGATCAAAAGGTCATCAACAGGGGGGTGCTAGACCTGTCGAACACGCTGTGGGTTGCGCGAATGAGCGCCGGTACCGTCGCCTCATATCCCGAAGCGGACAGGGCCGCTCATATGGCGGATCTTGAAGCCAACTACGCCGCGTTTGAGGGTCAACTCGTGACATTTGGCGATGACTATAAGGCCACTTTTGGCCACGAGCCATCCGGCTTGGCGACCGTCACGACGGCGTGGGCCAGCTACAAGGACCTGCTGCTCTCCAAGATGATGCCCACCGCGGTTGCCGGCGACCTCGTGGCCTACACGCAGATCCGAGAGAGTGGGGCCGCCCAGGCCGGAGCGAGTCTAGTTCAGTCCGTCGCCGCGCTCACGGAAGACGCCAACAGCGAACTTCTCAAGCAAGAAGACGCCAACACGGCGCAATCCAGTGCGATCCGGACTCTCGTGATCATCTTGGTGGGCGCGGGATTTGTGATCGCAGGGCTTCTCGGCTGGTTTGTCGCACGCCGAATCAAGAGGTCCGCGGGAGCGGTGAGCAGGTCCTTGGACGCGATGGCGCAAGGCGACCTTCGGGTGGAGGCCGCGGTCCATTCGAATGATGAGCTCGGCGACATGGCGGCCTCCCTCGCTAAGGCACAGTCATCGCTGAGAGAGACCATGGCGGAAGTGGTCGCGTCGGCCCAGACTGTGGCCGCCGCAGCCGAGGAACTCTCGGCAGCGAATGCGCAGGTCTCCGCGAGCTCTCAAGAGACCTCCGCTCAAGCGGGCGTGGTCTCGAACGCGGCTGAGGAAGTCAGCGTGAGCGTCCAGACCGTCGCGTCTGGGGCCGAGCAGATGAGCGCCAGCATCAAGGAGATCGCGCACAACGCTCACGAGGCGGCCCGAGTCGCCTCTCAGGCGACCGAGGTCGCGGCCGTGACGAATGCGCAAATCGCCCGGCTGGGTGAGTCGTCGGTGGAGATTGGCAACGTCGTGAAGGTCATCACCTCGATCGCAGAGCAGACCAACCTCCTGGCCCTCAACGCCACGATCGAGGCCGCGCGTGCGGGCGAGGCGGGAAAGGGCTTCGCTGTTGTGGCGAGCGAGGTCAAGGACCTCGCTCAAGAGACGGCACGTGCCACGGAGGACGTCGCGAGGCGCATCGACTCGATCCAACAAGACACGGCTGGAGCCGTCGCCGCAATTGCTCAGATTGCTGCGGTGGTCAAGGAGATCAACGACTTCCAGATGACGATCGCCTCCGCCGTTGAGGAGCAGACGGCGACCACAAACGAGATGGGCAGGAGCGCAGCGGAGGCGGCGACAGGGACGAGCGACATTGCGTTGAACATCTCGGCCGTCGCTCGCTCTGCCAATGATTCATCGCAAGTGCTCGAACAGATTGGCATGTCGGTGTCGGAGCTCGCGGAGCTTTCCGCGAACTTGCGCTCGCGCGTGGAGATGTTCCAGTACTAGAAGTGGCGAGGGGCGCCCCTAGCGGGGCGTCTCCCCGTCGATGTAGATCCACGCGCCATCATCGCGCGCGAAGCGGCTGCGCTCCCTCACTGCATCGACCGCTCCGGAGTGGCCCTCGTAACGCGCGACAAAATCGACGAAGCCGTCCGCGTCATCGGCGCCCCCTGCGTCGGCCGCAAGCACCTCGAGCCCCAGCCAGACGGTGTCGTCCAGGTCGAGCGCTTGTGGGCGACGGGCGGCGTCCCACGTGCGTAGCAGGTACGCCTCGTCCCTGCGCACGTACGCGGTATAGCGCGATCTCATGAGCGCCTCAGCGGTCTGGGCGGGCGATTCCCCGCGCAGCAGCGGGCCGCAACACGCACGGTAGGGGGTGCCCGAACCGCACGGGCAAGGCGCGCCGCTCACGCCAGGACCGCTCACGCTGCGACTCCGAGGTCCCTCACCCACTGGTTGCCCTCAAGGCGGAACCCGGTCCGACGCAGGTATTCGGTATCGGTGGCGGCGTGCGGCGTGAGGGTGAGGCGCCGGAACCCAGCAGCTGGAAGTGCGCCCGAATCCCGGTAGACAAATTGGCCTGGCGTGAAGTCCCGGAAACGCGGCTTGACCCAGTCGAGTTCGACCTGCCCGACCCCGTCTCCTTTGTCACGCACGGCCACCACGCCCACGGCCTCATCGCCGCGCACCAACAGCAGAGTGGAAAGCTGAGGGTCAGGGTCGACACATTGCGCCGCAAAGGCGGGCTGATGAGCGGCGATGTCCTCGGCATGCACTGCCATCAAGTGCCGGAGGAATGGATCGTCGGGCGGCACGGGCAGCACCTGGTACACCGCGGGATCCTTGGCCTCGCGGTACAGCCGCGTGAGCCAATACGCGCTGATCAGCGTGATGGCCGCGTTCATGGCGACGAAGGGCCAGATGCCAAATACTGCGTTGTACCCCGTTGCGATGAGCGACCCCGCGAGGTTCATCCACCTGAATCGCAACATTCGCGATTGCATGACGGACAAGACGATGAGGGCGGAGCCTATCCACCCGATGGCTTCCAAAATGGTGTGCATGCACTAAGGGTAGGCGGCGGGCCTACCCTCAAGGCATGGCCCTCTTCTCCGCACGCGTCGATGCGTGGACCTGGGCGGTGCGTCTGTACAAGACCAGGACTCAGGCGACCGCCGCATGCCGAGCGGGCCACGTGCGGGTCAACGGCGACCGCGCCAAGCCCGCAATGCTCGTGCGCCCAGGAGATCGCGTGGTGGTACGCGGCGGCGGCACGGAGCGCACGGTCGAGGTGACGGTGGCCTTGGCCAAGCGTGTGGGCGCCGAGGTGGCCGCGAAGGCGTACATCGACCACACCCCGGTGGCGCCTCCCGCGGAGTTCGTGGCGCCTCCCTCGGTGCGCGATCCTGGCACGGGGCGCCCCACCAAGAAGGAGAGACGCCAACTGGATCGCTTGCGCGGCAGGCCCTGAGCGTCGCGGCCGCTGCCACCTCCGGACGCGCACGGGTTTAGGCTCGACCCCATGCCCAACCCCGCCGCGGATGTCGTGGTCGTGACCTACTTTCCAGGTGACACGATCACGTCGTTCTTGCAATCGGTCGTGGGGGCCGACGCTGTGGCGAGCGTCACCGTCGTCGACAACGCCTCTGGCGACGACGAAGCGGAGCGGGCCGCGGCCGACGCCGAGGTCACCTTCGTCCCCGCCGGTCGCAACGGAGGCTACGGCGCGGGAGCAAACCTGGGCGCCACTTATGGCAGTGCCGATTGGATCCTCATCTCCAATGCCGACATCGTGGTGAGCCCCGGCGCGATCGCGGCCATGGTTGCGGTGGGAGAGTTAGACCAGAGCATCGGCGCAGTAGGCCCGCGCGTGTGCGAGATCGATGGCAGCACGTACCCCTCGGCGCGACCGTTGCCGACGTTCGTGCTTGGTGCGGGTCATGCGCTGTTTGGCAATGCATGGCCAGGCAACCCGTGGAGCAGGCGGTATCGGCTGGAACTGCACCCTCTTGGTGGTGAGGTCGACGCTGGGTGGTTGTCCGGCTCGTGCATCCTGGTCCGACGCGCGGCATGGGACGCCGTCGGCGGCTTTGACGAGGGCTACTTCATGTTCTTCGAGGACGTCGAACTTGGCCGCAGGCTCGGCAAGGCCGGCTATCGCAATGTGTGGACTCCGCGCGCGTCCGTGACCCACTTGGGAGGCCACAGCTACCGCTCGGACCCAGCGCCGATGCTCGAGGCGCATCACGCGTCGGCCAGGCGCTACGTGGGCCGGGTCTATCCGCGGTGGTGGCAGGCGCCCGTGCGCGCGGCCGTTGCCGTGGGTCTGGACATGCGGCAGCGGGCGGAAGTGGCCGCCGCACGCAAGAGGCTGTCAACTCAGGCAGACTAGACGCCATGCGTGGAATCATTCTGGCCGGTGGATCCGGCACCCGACTGCACCCCATCACCATCGGCGTGAGCAAGCAGCTCGTGCCCGTGTACGACAAGCCGATGATCTACTACCCCTTGTCGACGCTGATCCTGGCGGGCATCAGCGACGTCCTTGTCATCACCACGCCGCACGACGCGGAGCAGTTTGAGCGGCTCCTGGGTGACGGCTCCCAGTTCGGGATCTCGATTACCTACGCGAAGCAGGCGGTCCCCAACGGACTGGCTCAGGCCTTTGTCATCGGCGCCGATCACGTCGGATCCGAAAAGGCCGCGCTGGTGCTTGGCGACAACATCTTCTATGGCGCGGGTCTCGGCTCCCAGCTGCAGAGCTTCGCCGATGTTGATGGCGCGGCCGTGTTTGCGTATCGAGTGGCCGACCCGACGTCGTACGGCGTGGTCGAGTTTGACGCGTCCGGCAAGGCGATCTCCCTCGAAGAGAAGCCCGCCAAGCCCAAGTCCAACTACGCCGTTCCAGGCCTGTACTTCTACGACAACGACGTGATCGAGATCGCGCGCGACCTCAAGCCGTCTGCGCGCGGGGAGTATGAGATCACCGACGTCAACCGCGTCTACCTCGAGGCAGGCAAGCTGCAGGTGGGCGTGCTCCCTCGCGGCACCGCGTGGCTCGACACGGGTACGTTCGACTCGCTCATCGAGGCTTCGCAGTTTGTGCAGACCGTGTCGCACCGCCAGGGCCAGAGCATCGGCTCTCCGGAGGAGGTGGCGTGGCGTCGCGGATTCCTGACCGACGACGGCCTGCGTGAGCGGGCCGAGAAACTCACCAAGTCCGGCTACGGCCAGCACCTGCTCAAGGTGCTCGACGAAGGCAAGTAGCGCGTCTACCCGTGGCCGCTCAGGCCGCGGGAGTTTCTAGTCGAGAACGCCTTCAAGCACCTCGTCCGCCGCGGCGTGCCATCGCTCGCGCCAGTCGCCGAGCCCCTCTATGCCCAGTGCCTCGCTCGCCCCGTGACCCAGCACCGACCACGCGGGCCGGGGTGCCTTGGCCGCGTAGGCGCCCGAGTCGGTGGCAGTGACAATGTCGCCAAGGCCCGCCGATGCGACGATCTCGCGAGCGAAGTCAAACCAGGAGCACTGTCCCGACGAGGTCGCGTGATACGTGCCTGCGGGGGCGTCGGCCTCGATCAGACGCACCATGAAACCGGCCACGTCGCGCGTCCACGTGGGTTGGCCGATCTGATCATTCACGACGGTCAGGGCGCCCCGCGCCTTGCCCGCCCTGGCGATCGTCTTGGGGAAGCACGGCCCGCCACGTCCGTAAAGGTAGGCCGTTCGCAGGATGAGCGCGTCGGCGCCAGATTCCCTTACCGCCGTCTCTCCTGCTGCCTTGGTGCGCCCGTACGCGCCCTGAGGGGCCATCGGGGCGTCCTCCGCGTAAGGTTCGGTGGCGTCGCCGGCAAAGACGTAGTCCGTGCTGATGTGGACCAAGCGCGCGCCAGACGCGGCACACGCCGCCGCCAAGTTGGCCGGTCCGGTCGCGTTGATCGCCAGCGCCACGTCCTCTTGCTCTTCGGCGGCGTCGACGGCCGTGTACGCGGCGCAATTGATGACGAGGTCGGCCCCCGCGACGGCGGCGGCGACGGCGGCGGCATCCAGGATGTCGAGCTCGTCGCGGTCGGTCAGCGTGAGGTTGGTCGCGCCCGCGGCACGCAACGCGGCGGCGACATCGGTGGCGAGCATGCCGTTGGCGCCGGTGACGAGGATGCGGGCTTCAGTGAGGTTCACCTGCCAAG
>JAYTGI010000126.1:0-6060 GCA_043733605.1 Demequina sp.
ACATCCACGTCCACTCAGGCCGGGTCGAGTTCATCCCACCACCCAACATCGATCCCACCCGGAGACCCAGACCAGGAGGACTCGCCGCCATCACCATCGACGATGCAAGCAACCTCACCCCGCCACAGGAGGCCGCGCAGGAAAGCTCTGCCCTGCGCCATCTTGCCCCGCGCCATCTTGCCCCGCGCGAGATGGCGGGACGGTCGTCGACGACGGGCTGACGGGCTGACGGGCTGACGGGCTGACGGGCTGACGAATTCACCACGAAACCCGGGCCCGCGCAACCGCCCCCTGGCCGCGCCCTGGCCGCGCCCTGGCCGCGCCCTAGCCGCGCCTGACACCCAACGTCGCACACGGCGCCTACGCTGAGGCCCATGTATGACGGCGCAGTGCAGGACCTGATCGATGAACTCGGACGACTCCCAGGCATCGGCCCCAAGAGCGCCCAACGCATCGCGTTTCACCTGCTGAGTTCCGACGCGACCGACGTTGCCCGCCTCGCCGAGACCATCACCACGGTCAAGGAGAAGGTCCGTTTTTGCACTGTGTGCGGAAACGTGGCCGAGGCCGACCTGTGCCGTGTCTGCGCAGATCCCCGGCGCACCGATGACGCGATCTGCGTGGTCGAGGAGCCCAAGGACGTCGTGGCCATCGAGCGCACGCGGGAATTCCACGGCAAGTATCACGTACTCGGCGGCGCGATCGATCCCATGAACGGCGTCGGCCCCGACGACCTCCGCATTCGCGAGCTCCTCACCCGCCTTGGCGACGGCAAGGTCCAAGAGGTCATCATCGCGACCGACCCCAACATCGAGGGAGAGGCCACGGCGACCTACCTCACGCGCATGCTCGCGCCGATCGGCATCGTCGTTTCTCGCCTCGCATCTGGCCTTCCGGTGGGCGGCGATTTGGAGTACGCCGACGAGGTCACGCTTGGTCGAGCGTTCGAAGGGCGTCGCACCGTTTCGTCTTGAGGCGCCTCTCCAAGCGAGTCACGCTACCCCGCTGGGCGGACGAGCGGTCGGGGCGGACCCCCACTGGGCACTACGCCACCCGAGAGCCGGTAGGCAGCTTGCCGTAAGGCACGGATACCCTGCGCACGGCCAACGCGACTGCGCCAAGCCCCATCAGCGCCTGCGCGCCAAGGCCCCACGGCCACACGGGCGGCAGCGCGGCGAGGTTGTCGCTACGAGCCTGCTCCTCGGGAGTCGTGCCGCCGGTATCGGTCCCGCAAGAGTCGTTGACAAGCGAGGGCCCAAGCCTGGCCTCCCTGACCGCTTGCTTGAGCCCGCCGAGCACTCCCGTGTCCGTGTACATCTCAGTCGCGGTCGGCGACGGCGCCGAGTCAGCCACAATTACGTACGGGTTCACCGCGAGCAGCCACCAAAGCCTGTCCGTCCGCGCAACGGTGCTGCTGTACGTCTGCTCCTCGCACACGATGTAGTTCCCGTTGCCATCCTCGATCGCGCCTTTGGGCGCGGACGTCGCGTCGTAATAAATCTCGTTGCGTTGCGTCACGGTGACCTCGTCCTGGAACACCGCCGCTAGCAGGCCAAAAACGATCGGGAGCACCACGCTCAGCACCGCGACGGTCGTGTACGTCAGCACGGCCGACGCGGGCGTGCGCGCGGTCAGTGCCGACCAACCGAGCCCGAGCGCACACACCACGAGCAGTTCCACCGCGAGCACCACAACGACGACGAACATCGCCAAGGCGGGCGTGTTGCCGTCGAGGTAGGCAAACGCAATGAACGGGATCGCGACCACGACAAAAGCGAGTGAAGCAGCCCACGACGCGAGGAGCTTTCCTAAGACAATGTCGACGGCGGACAGCCCCGTGGCCTGGAGCGGAGCCATGGTCCCGTCGCGTACATCCCCATTGATCGTGGTCGCAGACAGGGTGGGCGAGATGACCAGGCCGAGGAAGAGCACAAAGAAGACCACGAGGCCAAAGATGATGTTGCCGGAAGCGGAGTCGTCGCTCCCTCCGAACGAATGGAGGGCGCCCCACATGAGGAAGGTGACCCCACCGATGAGCGCCGCGACGGTCGCGAGCGCCCACTTCCACTTGGTCGAGCGGACGCGTTGCCTGAGTTCAAGTGGGGTCACGAGCCACACGCCCGACCGAGACACGGTCCACGCCTCGCGGCGCGCCGCGGAGCGGGCGGCATCGGCACTAGCCGATGCCGAGGAGGGCGCGTCGGGCGGGCTAGCGGGCGTCGGAGGTGAAGTGGTCGTCATCGTCGTTCCGTTTCCATCGTCAGGTACGCCTGTTCGAGCGCCGAGCCGACGGGCGCGACGCGCGCGACCCGCACCCCTGCGCCAACGAGCGTGGCGAGTAGATCCGCAGCATCGGCATCATCAGCAACGCTCACCAGCGCCGATGTCCCACTTGGCGCGGCTCCGTTTGGCGCTGGTTCGACCGTAAAGTCGCGCTTGGCCTCCGCGAGCGCCGCGGCCAGATCCCCGTCGATTGCGACAACGCGCCAGCGCGTGCGCGCCCTGGCAACCTCGGCATCGGCCGACTCCCCAAGCGTGATGCCCTTGGACATGAACACCGCGTCGTCGACCATCTCGTCGAGTTCCGCGAGCACGTGGGAAGAGACAAGGACCGCCTTGCCGTCAGCGGCGAGTTGGCGAACGAGGTCGCGTAGCTCGACACGGCTGCGCGGGTCGAGGCCCGATGCGGGCTCATCGAGAATCAGCACGCTGGGATCGTGGACCAGCGCCCTCGCGAGAGAAAGGCGCTGCTTCTGGCCGCGGCTCAACACGCGAGCGGGTTGGGACGCGAGTTCCGCGAGGTGCACGCGCTCCAAGAGCGCGAAGCCGTGTACCCTCGCGTCCTCAGCCGAGGCACCGTACGCCCTCCCGAACGTCTCAAGCGTCTCGAGGCACGTGAGTGAGTCCCACGTGCCAAGCACGTCGGGCATCCACCCCACGGCGGTGCGTACCGCCTTGGGGTGCTCGAGCGGGCTCACCCCGCCCACGTGAATGGTGCCGCCATCTGGCTTGAGCAGCCCCGAAAGCATGAGCATGAGCGTGGTTTTGCCACATCCGTTAGGGCCGATCAGCGCCGTCACGGAGCCCCGCTCCACAGCGAGGCTCGCATTGATCACCGCGTGCACGGACCCGAAGGCCCTGCGCACGCCATCGGCCTCGAGGGCGTACATCGTTGTCGTCACGTGAGTCACAACGCTCAATCTAGGTGCTTCGTTGGGGTCTCGCCCGATCTAGGCCACGCGAGTGCCCACGCCAAGCTTCTTGTACGGCACCCGCAGGCGCCTGACCGTGACGACCATCGACCCTATGCCGAGCAGCGCGTAGAAGCCGAGGCCCACCCACGGCTGACCTGGGTAAATTGCGTTCGCAGTTTGCTGAGCCTGCCAAGTGTCGCCCTCCGCGGAGCCGCCATCGGGGTAGGCGCAGGAGTCCTGCCCCACCGGCTTGGGCGACGGGATCCGCGCGTCGCTGACGCTCGAGTGGACGAAGGCGAAGAAGCCCGGTTGCGCGCGCCCGTCCTGCTTCCAGGTCTCGGGGTTGATGATCGGCGAGCTTTCGCCAATCACTACGACGGGGTTGATGAGCAGCATCCAGGCGGTCCGATCTGAATGCCTCCAGCCCACGGTGTGCGTCTCCTCCGTGCACGGCAACTTTGACACGTCGAACGATGGATCGTTTTGCTGAAGCTCAGTGACCTGGCTCCAGTCGGGATAGCGGTCGGTCACCTGAATGTCCTCTGTGACAAGCGGTGACGTGAAGGCGAACACGATCAACGTGCCCAGCCCCAAGAATCCCGACGTCACGTGCGTGAGCGCCACAGATACCGCGTTGCGCGCCGCAATCGACGACCACGCGAGCCCTGTTGCTGTGGCAACGAGCACCAGGAACAGGATGACGCCAAGCACCGTGAGAAGCTCAACGCCGGTCCACCCCGACCTGACTGCGGCGTACCAGAGGAACGGCGCGGTGGACAGCAACGCGATGACGCTGACGGCCCAGGTTGCGAGTAACTTACCGAACGCGAGATCGCCCGCGGTGAGCCTCGTCATCTGCATCGGCGCGAGAACGCCGTCTGACGAATCGCCATTGATGGACGTCGCCGACAACGACGGGCCGATGAGGTAGCCGGTTCCCAGCACCATGACGAGGATGAGCTCGAGTGGGGTCGACGTCTTTCCATCCCGCGCGGCGAGCGTCGCCAGCAGCGACAAGAGCGCGATGAAACCCAGCAGGATTGCGTAGAAGACGTAACCCTTGCGAGTTGGCCTGCGGCGGAGCATCTCGATGCGCGCCACGAGCGCGACCCCTCTCCACGTGGGAAGCCATGGGTTGCCCTTGCGTGGTAGCCCCGCCGATGGTGCGCTGGGCTGTGTGGGGGAAGTTGCAGTGGCGCTCATCGTCGTTCCTCGTTCATGGCCAGGTACGTCTGTTCCAGGGCGGACCCCGCCGAGCCGAAGCTGTCGACGGCCACTCCCGCACCCACGAGGCGAGCGAGAAGCGCGGCCGCCTGGTCGCGGTCAGCGACGGCTAGAGTCACCGACTGCTCGGCGTCTTCATGCGCGATCTCCATCCGCGCGAGCGTGTCGAGCAACGCCTCGTGATCGAGGGCGGTCACGCGATACGTGGCGCGGGCTTTGGCGACCATCGCGTCGGCATCGGCACCAAGGGTGCGGCCCTTCGACATGAAGACCGCCTCGTCGACCATCTCGTCGAGCTCGCTCAGCACGTGGCTCGAGACGAGCACGGCCCTGCCCTCGGCGGCAAGGTCCCTGACCAGTTGGCGCAACTCGATCCGCGAGCGGGGGTCGAGGCCGTTCGCGGGCTCATCGAGCAGCAACAGAGTCGGGTCGTTCACCAATGCGCGGGCCAAGGAAAGCCGCTGCTTCTGCCCGCGGCTCAGCACGCGCGCCGCCTGATCAGCGAACTCGCTCAGGTGCACCTTCGCCAGCAGCGCTACCCCATGAGCGCGTGCCGCCCCAGCGGGCTGCTTGTACGACTGCCCCACCAGCGTGAGCGACTGGAGGCACGTCAGGTTGTCCCACGTGCCCAACTGGTCGGGCATCCATCCGATGCTCGCCCTCACCGCGGCGCCGTGGGTCGAAGGGCTGACGCCTCCCACGCGGATCTCGCCCGCGTCGGGCGTGAGGAGCCCCGCGAGCATGAGCATCAGGGTGGTCTTGCCGCACCCATTGGGCCCGATGAGAGCCGTGACGGTGCCTCGCGGTACCGACAGGCTCGCGTCGACGACGGCATGAACGGAGCCGAAGCTTCGCCTCACCGACGTTGCTGACACCGCGACGGGCGCCTCGATTGCAGTAGCGGTCATAGGCCGAGGCTAGGTCGCAAATGGGCGCGACGTCGGCTCTTTGGCTGAAGATCAGGGGGCGAGCGCCCAAAGATCAGGGAAAACCCTGATGCTCACCACTGGCCGGCCGGAGACCTCACACACCAACGCGTCAGGAACGGGTTGCGTCCCACAGCCGCGCCTCACGCGCATAGCCGGTGCCGAACGTGCGGCTCCCGTCCGCTCCGTAGACGATCACCTCGTGGCCATCGCCCCACTGCGGCGCGTCGACCGCCGCGTCTCGGACGATGGCGAGCCAATCCCCGTGGACCGCGTCGGCGAGCGACTGCGGCGCGGGGCCGGTCGCCGCGCCGGCTCCAGGGGCGCCCAACATGTCCATGCCGAAGGGCACGTCGACGCAGTGAGCCGCACCGTCGACCCCCTGCGCTCGCGACTCCCAGCGGAAGTCATGGACCCAGGTGGGGGCACCGAACGAGGCACGCAGCGGCGCCCAATGCGCCACGGTCTGCCGGAACACCGCATCGGTGATTCCCTGACCGAGCGCCCAGGCGGCGCCACGAACGCCCGCCTCGGCGGCCATCTCGGCCGCCATGCCTGCGGGCACCCCTGCCCTCTCCAACAGCTCAATGGCCGGAGCGTCACCGATGAGCGTCGCGAACCCCGCCCCCGCCTCGTTGAACTCGTGCGCACACGTGCCGATGAGGAGCGACTTGTCTGCGCCCACACCCTGCGCAAGAGCATCGGCGATCGAGGTC
>JAYTGI010000127.1:0-6015 GCA_043733605.1 Demequina sp.
CGGCCGACACTCGCGGTCGGCTCTCAACGCTCGATCGTTGGCTCCCACTGTGGATCGGGCTGGCCATGGTTGGCGGCGTCGCGCTCGGGCGCTTCATCCCAGGCGTCTCGGACTTGCTGGCCTCGATGGAGGTTGGCGGGATCTCCGTGCCAATCGCCATCGGCCTCCTTGTGATGATGTATCCGGTGCTGGCGAAGGTCCGCTACGACAAGGTCGCCGCGATCACAGGCGACAAGAGGCTCCTCGTCTCGTCCCTGGTGCTGAACTGGCTGGTGGGGCCTGCGCTGATGTTTTCTCTCGCATGGGCATTCCTCCCAGACCTGCCCGAATACCGCACGGGACTGATCATCGTCGGCCTGGCCAGGTGCATCGCCATGGTCGTCATCTGGAACGACCTCGCTTGCGGGGACCGCGAAGCCGCGGCGGTGTTGGTCGCGATCAACTCTGTGTTCCAAGTCGTCGCGTTCTCCTTGCTTGGGTACTTCTACCTCACGGTGCTACCCGGTTGGCTCGGTCTGGACACGCAAGGGCTCGAGGTGTCGATCGGACAGATCGCCCTGAACGTCCTTGTGTTCCTCGGAATCCCGCTGATCGCAGGGTTCGCATCACGGTGGATCGGACAGCGGGCCAAGGGCCGTGAATGGTACGAGCTAAAGTTCCTTCCGCGTATCGGCCCCTGGGCCCTGTACGGACTGCTGTTTACGATCGTGCTGCTGTTCGCGCTCCAGGGCAAGGCCGTGAGCTCGCACCCGCTCGACGTCGTGCGCATTGCTCTCCCGCTCCTGGTCTACTTCGCGGTCATGTGGGGGCTCGGGATGGTTCTCGGTAGGGCACTCGGACTCGGATACGCGCGTTCGGCGACGCTGGCCTTCACGGCAGCAGGCAACAACTTCGAGCTCGCGATTGCGGTCGCGATCGGGACGTTCGGGGCGGCCTCGGGCCAGGCTCTGGCGGGTGTCGTTGGGCCCCTCATTGAGGTCCCCGTGTTGGTTGGGCTCGTCTACGTCTCCCTGTGGTGCGCACGCCGATGGTTCGCAGTTGATCCCTACACCGGCGTGACCACTCAGAAAGCTCTGGACCAGGCGAGATCATGATCGCGACGACGCCCCCTCGAACCGACTCCGACCTGACGTGCATTCCACGGGTCGAGTCGCACGCGATCGACACCAGGGTCGCCGGTGCCGTCGCGACCACGCTCAAGGCTCTCGCCGAGCCACTGCGTCTACGGATGTTGTCTTTCATTGCGACCGCCCCCGCGGGTGAAGCCTGCGTGTGTGACCTCGCCACGCTGACGGACGTGTCCCAGCCGACGGTCTCGCACCACCTCAAGGTCCTGCGCGACGTGGGTGTGCTGACGTCCCAGCGGCGAGGGACGTGGGTCTGGTACCGGATCGCTCCTGGCTTCAAGGGCGCGGTGTCCACCCTGCTCGAGTCGTTCGCCCCCGCGGCCCTCGCATCCGTCCAAGAACCCCATCACATGACCGGGCTCACGGACGCCGACGCGTCACTTGACCGCCTGTCCGAGAGCCTCGCAGCGCGCTTCCCTGCCGTGCGGATGGACGTGGTGCGCCGGATAGTGCGCGAGTCGTACACCGCACTGGCCCGGTCGGCGAAGGTGTCCGCGCACCTGCTGACCCTGACCGAAAGGTTCGCCATGGAGCGGCTAGCCGACACGACCCGACCAGTCGACGCCAAGCCGCAGGTGCTCTTCGTGTGTGTCGCGAACGCTGGTAGGTCCCAGCTCGCCGCCGCCCTGGTTCACCGCTACGCGGGCGATCGGGTTGTTGTCCGTTCCGCGGGCTCGACGCCTGCCGCCAACGTGCACCCCGGTGTGCGCCCCGTCCTAGCCGAGCTCGGGGCTGGTGACGAGGTGTTCCCCAAGCCGCTGACCGACGACGCCGTCCGCGCCGCCGACGTCGTAATCACGATGGGTTGCGGCGACGTGTGTCCTGTCCTTCCCGGAATCCGTTACGAGGACTGGCTCGTGGGCGACCCGGCACTGGCCTCCCCTGCGGGTGTCGCCGCGATCCGCGATGAACTGGACATCCACGTGCGGGCGCTCCTCGCCGACCTTCTGCCCGGCCTCAATCTGCCCGCCTGACACACCCGCCCCACGCCCCGCCCCACACCCCCGCCCCATACCCCCGCCCCATACCCCCGCCCCACCTCAACTCCGGAGAAATCATGACTGAGAACACCCCTGCAACGAAGTCGGTCCTGTTCGTGTGCGTCCACAACGCCGGCCGCTCCCAGATGGCGGCGGGCTTCCTGCGCGTTCTCTCCGGTGGGGCGGTTCAGGTGCGATCGGCCGGTTCGATGCCCGCCGATCAGATCAACCCGACCGCCGTCGAGGCGATGCTTGAGGTCGGCATCGACATCCGCGCCCAGGAGCCCAAGGTCCTCACGACCGACGCGGTTCAGGCGTCGGACGTCGTCATCACCATGGGTTGCGGCGATGTGTGTCCTGTCTTCCCAGGCAAGCGATATGAGGACTGGTCCCTAGAAGACCCGGCGGGCCAGGGGATCGTTTCGGTGCGCCCGATTCGCGACGAGATCCGCGGCCGCGTCCTGACCCTGCTCGACGAACTTGGTGTCGCGCCGGTGGACGCAGCGACCGCCTGACAAGCGCAGTGCCATGACAGCGCTGACAGCGCGGACAGCGTCGCCAAGAGTGCGCCGGTGAGGCTGTGTGGCGGCGTGGTGCGCGCCTACTCCCGAACACGAAGAAGCCGCGCCCCCTCGCTGGCTCCCGTGGGGAGTTTCGCAAGAGAGCGCGGCGACGTGTTGCTACTCGATGTCCGCAGACGGCACGGCGACCAGGTCCTCCGCGGGTCCGAAGATGCGGAAGGCAAGTCCGACGATCGCGGCTCCGACGATGGGGGCGAGCCACCATGCCCACAACTGGGTGAGAGCCCAATTGTCGGCGAAGATCGCGGTAGCGGTCGCGCGAGCAGGGTTGAGGGCGGCGTTGGTGAACGGGATAGTCCACGTCACGAGCGCGGCCAGGGTCAGGCCAATGGCGAAGGGAGCGATCGATGCGTGGGCCTTCTTGGCGGTTGCGCTCAACACGACGAGCACAAGTAGCCCAGTCGCCAGCATTTCGACGGCGAGCGCGACAAAGACACCCCAGCCGAGTCCGGAGCTCGCGAACGGCGCATGATCGCTGAACCCAATCGACACGGTGCCCATGAGCCCTCTGACTTGCGTCTTGTCGACCCCATCAAGCGATCCGATGCCGAGGCTCAAGAACAGGCCGGCGAGGATGCCTCCGACCACTTGACCAAGGATGTAGGGCACGACGTCGAGGCCAGAGAGACGGCCCGCCATCCACGCGCCGACGGTCACTGCAGGGTTGAGGTGCGCGCCCGAAATGCGGCCAAATGCGACGATCGCGATCATTGCACCGAGGCCGAAACCAAGGCCGACCACCACGGTGCCGTTGTTGGTGACGCTGAGGAGAAGTGCAGTGCCGACGCCAAGAACTACCAGAATGAACGTGCCAGCGACCTCCGCGCCAACTCGGGCGAGCAGGCTGGGGCGCGAGGGCTCGGTCATGACCGCACTTGTCTCGAGGTCGCCTGCGAGTTCGACGGGTTCGGTTTCGACTTCTTCGTCTGCCATGTCTCTCCTTTTGTTGACGCGCAACAGCGCTCTCGAGGGAATCGTGGCACGGATTCACCGCGCCGGGTGGGAACCGCCGCGCGTGCTGCGTGGACTAGCCTTGACTCAGCACCCACGCCGCGTTGTTGAGGAGAGCCGCCGCATGGCGAAGATCAAGGTAGAAGGCACCGTCGTCGAACTCGATGGCGACGAAATGACGAGAATCATCTGGCAGTTCATCAAGGATCGCCTGATTCACCCCTACCTCGATGTGAACATTGAGTATTACGACCTCTCGATCGAGTCGAGGGACGCGTCCAACGACCAGATCACGATCGATGCTGCCAACGCCATCAAGAAGCACGGCGTGGGCGTCAAGTGCGCCACGATCACGCCGGACGAGGCGCGCGTCGACGAGTTTGGCCTCAAGCAGATGTGGGTCTCGCCTAACGGGACCATCCGCAACATCCTCGGCGGGGTGGTGTTCCGCGAGCCGATCATCATCAGCAACATCCCACGCCTCGTCCCCGGCTGGAACAAGCCGATCATCATCGGCAGGCACGCCTTCGGCGACCAGTATCGCGCGACCAACTTCAAGGTCCCAGGTGCGGGCACCCTCACCATGACCTTCACGCCGACGGACGGCTCCGAGCCGATCCACGAGGAGGTCGTCACCTACCCCGAGGGCGGCGGTGTCGCGATGGGGATGTACAACTTCAACGACTCCATCAGGGACTTCGCGCGCGCGTCCTTCGCCTACGGGTTGCAGCGCGGCTACCCGGTCTACCTGTCGACCAAGAACACGATCCTCAAGGCCTACGACGGCCAGTTCAAGGACATCTTCGCCGAGGTATTCGAGGCCGAGTTCGCCGAGAAGTTCGCCGCGGAGGGCCTCACCTACGAGCACCGCCTCATCGACGACATGGTCGCCGCCGCGATGAAGTGGGAGGGCGGCTACGTCTGGGCATGTAAGAACTACGACGGCGACGTCCAGTCGGACACGGTCGCGCAGGGGTTCGGCTCCTTGGGCCTCATGACGAGCGTGCTCATGACCCCAGACGGCCAGACCGTCGAGGCGGAGGCGGCGCACGGCACCGTGACGCGTCACTACCGCCAGCACCAGGCGGGCAAGCCCACTTCGACCAACCCAATCGCGTCGATCTTCGCGTGGACGGGGGGCCTCAAGCACCGCGGCAAGCTCGACGGCACTCCCGAGGTCACCGGCTTCGCGGAGACGCTCGAGGACGTGGTCATCAAGACGGTCGAATCGGGCAAGATGACGAAGGACCTCGCCGCGCTGATTGGCCCCGACCAGGCCTGGCTCACCACCGAGGCGTTCCTGGAGGCTCTCGACGAGAACCTGGCGGCACGACTCGCTTAGCAACCGCAACAGCCCTGGCGCTGTTGTCATCACGACTACCGCCAGAAGGAAGGCAAAGACCATGACAGTCCCCGTCAATGTCACCGTTACTGGAGCCGCAGGGCAGATCGGCTACGCGCTGCTCTTTCGCGTCGCGTCGGGCCAGCTTCTTGGCCCTGACGTTCCAGTGCGACTGCGTCTGCTGGAGGTGCCTCAGGCCGTCAAGGCCGCCGAGGGCACAGCGATGGAGCTCGAGGATTGCGCGTTCCCCCTGCTTGCGGGCATCGACATCTTCGACGATGTCGGTGCGGCGTTTGACGGCGTCAACGTGGGGTTGTTGGTGGGCGCCCGCCCGCGCGGGCCCGGGATGGAGCGCGGCGACCTGCTCGCTGCAAACGGGGGGATCTTTGGGCCGCAGGGCAAGGCCATCAACTCGGGAGCGGCCGATGACGTGCGCATCCTCGTGGTGGGTAACCCCGCCAACACGAACGCGCTCATCGCATCGGCCCACGCGCCCGACGTCCCCGCCGAGCGCTTCAACGCGATGATGCGCCTTGACCACAACCGCGCGCTCGCTCAGCTGGCGCTCAAGGCCGGCGTGCCGGTGAGCGACGTCAACAACGTGATCATCTGGGGAAACCACTCCGCCAAGCAGTACCCTGACATCGCTCACGCGGTGGTCGCTGGCAAGCCCGCTGTAGGGGCCATCAGTGATGAGGCCTGGGTGCGCGACACCTTTGTTCCCACCGTCGCCAAGCGCGGTGCCGCGATCATCGACGCGCGCGGCCTGTCGTCCGCGGCCTCGGCCGCGAACGCCGCAATGGCGCACGTCAACGACTGGGTCAACGGCACCGCCGCCGGCATCTGGACCTCGGTCGCAATGCCCTCGGATGGCTCGTACGGAGTTCCAGCGGGCCTCGTGTGCGGCTTTCCCGCGATGTCAAAGAACGGCGCGTGGGAGATCGTTCACGGCCTCGACATCGACGCGTACGCGCGCGAGAAGATCGATGTCTCTGTGGCCGAATTGGTCGAGGAGCGCGACGCAGTGTCAGGGC
>JAYTGI010000128.1:0-6011 GCA_043733605.1 Demequina sp.
GAGATGGTGGCGCCCGCGAACCAACCGATGGCACCTGCGCCGACCACCAGGCCGAGCGCCGCGGCTACCATCCGATTACGGTTCACTCCTCGCTCGCGAGTGTCACCGCAAGAGCCTTGAGTTCATCCTCGTGTTCGAGCGCGTACGTCTCCTCGATCTCCGCGTAGATGTCCTGGCTCTTTGCGTTCATGTCCTTTGAGCAGGTGTGTTCCGCGAGGCCGACCTTCACCTCATCGGCGAGAATGGCCTCGAGCTGTGTGCGCTGCTCCGCGGTGATCTTGTTCGCCTGGTTGTAGAGGGCGTTCACCTCGTCCTCGGTGGCGGAGGCCCAGAACTCATCCATCTTGTCCTGGGTCCACCCCTCCATCGGGTCCTTGTTGAAGTCCGGACCGAGGACCTCGTCGGCGCGGGTCTGGAGCTCGGCCTGTCCCTTCTCCCAGAAGTCCTGTTGCTTCGCGTAGTCGAAGCCGGCCTTCTTCATGCAAGAGGACCAGGCCTCGTTGAGCTTCACGAGGCGAGGGTCTGACTCGACTCGCTGCTGGAGGTCCTCGTAGTAGCTCTGCATTGCGTCCCAGTATTTGGGCGAGTTGGTGACGTCACCCCCGTTCGCCTCTTCCTGGGCCTTGCCTTGGCAACCTAGGTTGCCAGTCATCATCTGGTATTCCTCGCCCGTGTCGGGGTCGACCTCGGTAGTGGTGGCCGCGTCTTGCTCTTCTTGAGTGCCAGACAGCGAGCCGTAGTAGCCCGTTCGCTCGGCCTCGCTCAACGAATCTACGTATTCCTGGTTGGGGTCAACGAAGTTGGCCCAGGGGTCGTCTGACGCAAGATCAGTCGACCCGTCGTTGAGCAAGTAGTACGTGACTCCAAGACCCTCGCGTGTGATGCGCGCGACCTCGTCCTCGTCGGAGGGCTGGACGTTCGCGCCCTGATCCGGGTACTGGACGGGAATGTACTCCCAGCCTTCCGCAATCATGCACGTCGCGACGGCCTCTTCGGTCTTCTGCTGAAGCGCGTTGTAGTCGATGTTCTCATAGTCGGGTGCACCCATGATTGACGCCATGGTGACTCGCTTGGTGTCGCTCTTCGCCTCGTCCTTCGGACCCGAAGAACACGCGGCAAGAAGAATCGATGCGGCCCCCGCGACCGCAAACCAACGAACGAATATGCCTGTGCGCATCCCAACCCCCTCCGAAGACTGTTTGACGTCACTATAACGCTGTACTCGGGTGAATCGTTGGGTGCACCGGCGTGTCATGCCGCGCGACGTGATTACTTGCCGACGACTTCGTCGTATTGGGCCTGAAGCGTCGCCGCGAGGGCCTTCAGCTCGTCCTCGTGTTCGAGGGCGTAGGCAGCTTCGATCTCCGCGGAGATGTCAGGGCCTCTTGCATTGAGGTCCTGTGAGCACGCGTGCTCTGCGAGCCCGACCGTCACTTCGTCGGCGAGAATCGCCTCTAACTGGGTGCGTTGATCGGCGGTGAGCTCACGAGCCTGGTTGTATAGCGCGTCGATCTGGTCCTGGGATGCGGAGGCCCAGAACTGGTCGATCTTGTCTTGAGTCCAGCCGTCCGTCGGGTCCTTCGAGTAGAAGTCGGGGCCCAGCACCGCATCGGCTTGAGTCTGGAAGTCCTGGTAGGCCTTGTCCAAGAACTCCTTGTCGTTTGCATAGTCGAAGCCGGACTTGTTCATGCAGGCGGACCATTCCTCGTTGAACTTCACCATGCGAGGGTCCGCCTGGACGCGCTGCTGCACCTCGTCGTAGTAGGCCTGCATGGTCACCCAGTACTTGGGTGAAGAAGTGACATCGACGCCCCACACCTCCCTATAGGCCTCGCCATGACAACCGAGGATGTTGCCGGCACTCACCTCGTTTTCGGCGCCTGTTTTGGGGTCGATCCAGGTGGTGCTGATCGCGGCTTGTTCCTCCGAGGTTCCGGAGAGCGCGGCTTCGTATGCCTGCCGCGCTGCATCGGTGAGGGTTTCGAGGTATTTCTGATTGGGGTCTACGAATCCAGCCCACGGGTCGGTGGCGGTGCCCTGGTTAAGGAGCTCATACGCGACGCCGAGGCCCTCGCGCTTGATCCGGGCGACCTCGTCCTCGTCGGTGTACTCAACGTTCGAGTTCGTCTCGGGGTAAGTGACGGGAATGTACTGCCAGCCTTCCCCAATCATGCACGTGGCGACGGCCTCTTCGGTTTGCTGGCGCAGCGCGTCGTCGTCGACATTCACGTCCTCGCTGGCACCCATGATTGACGCCATGGTGACGCGCTTGGTGCTGCTCTTGGCGTCACCCTTGTCGCCGTGCGTGCAGGCGGTGAGTAGCACCGATGCCGCCCCCGCGACCGCGAACCAACGAACGAATGTGCTTGAGCGCATGGCGACCCCTCGAAGGACTTGTAGACATCCCCATAACGGCGTGGTCGTTCAAAACGTTGGGTGGTCTGGCGGCCTACCGGGCGGGCCGTGGGAGAGGCCCTGTGAACCAGGCGCCGACGACCTCGTCGAACCGAGGTTGAAGCGTCGCCTGTGGCCGCGCGCCGGAGCCAACCGCAAGGCAGATCCCGCCGGCCACCATCCGGTTGAAGTTCAGCCCGCGTTTGCGAGCGCCGCCGCGAGAGCCTTCAGTTCGTCCCCGTGCTCGAGGGCATACTGCTCCTCAATCTGGCTGTAAATGTCCTGGGTCTTGTCCGTGAAATCCTTGGCGCACGAGTTTTCTGCGAGCGCAACAGGTACCTCGTCTGCAAGGATCGCTTCCAATTGCGAACGCTGGCCGTCAGTGAGTCGGCTCGACTTGCTAAAGAACGTATTGACCTCATCCTGACTCTTGGTCGCCCAGAAATCGTCCATCTGTGCTTGGCTCCAGCCATCCATGGGGTCCTTGTAGAAATCGGGGCCGAGCACCTCGTCGGCGCGGGCCTGGAACTCCGCTTGCGCCGTCTCCCAGAAGTTTTGGACCGCCGGGTAATCGAAGCCGGCCTTGTGCATGCAAGCCGACCAACTCGCGTTGAGCTTCACGACGCGCGCGTCGGACTCGGTGCGCTGCTGAAGCTCGTCGTAATACCCCTTGACGGACTCCCAATACCTGGGCGAGGTGGTGACGTCCACACCGTTGACCTCGTCCTGGGCCGTCAATTGGCAGCCAAGATTGCCGTAGGCCTGGGTCTCCTCGCCCGTTTCGGGGTCCACCACCGTTGTCGCGGCCGCGGCTTGCTCTTCTTCAGTACCCGAAAGCGAACCGTAGTACGCCTTCCGCTCGGCCTCGTCCAGCGAGTTCACGTAGTCCTGGTTCGGGTCAACGAACCCGACCAGTGGCGCGGTGACCACCAAGCCGCCAGGGCCGTCGTTGAGCAGGTAGTACGTGACGCCGAGGCCCTCCCGCTTGATGCGCGCAACCGTGTCCTCGTCCGAGTTCTCGACGCTCTGCGGCGGATACGGATACCGGACAGGGATGTACTCCCAGCCTTGCGCGATCATGCAGGTCGCTACGGCCTCTTCTTGCTGCTGCTGCCGTGCGGCCCAATCGACGTCCTCGTCATCGGGCGCGCCCATGAGCGAGCCGATGGTCACTGGCTTGGTGTCAACGGCCGCATCGCCCTTGTCGCCGTGCGTGCAGGCGGTGAGTAGTACCGATGCCGCTCCCGCGACCGCGAACCGACTGACGATCGCGTGTGTACGCATCGCAAACCCCTCCCATCGCATCGTCGACATCCCCATAACGACGCCGGTGACCACAAACGTTGGGCGAGCAGGGGATCGTGAGGGCGAGCCCTAGGCGCGCGCCCGCGTTAGGCGCCGATGACCTCATCGAACTGGGCTTGGAGCGTCGCCTTTGGCCTGGCGCCGACGAGGGTCTTGATCACGGCCCCGTCCTTGAAGAAATGCATCGTGGGAATCGACGTCACGCCGTACGCCATCGCGATGTCGGGGTGAGCCTCGGTGTCGACCTTGACCACCTTGATCTTGCCCACATACTCGGTTGACAGCTCGTCGAGGATCGGCGCGACCGCTCGGCACGGTCCACACCATGTGGCCCAAAAGTCGACAACCACGGGCATCGGCGACTCGAGGACCTCCGACTTGAAGGTCTCGCTCGTCGCGTTGATCGTCATGCTCATCGTGTTCCTTCCTGGAGCAGTGCGGCCTCGTCAAGTCCGTGTTCTGGATCGTCAAGATCCTCGATCCAGCGTTGCGCATCGAGCGCCGCCGCACAACCGGTACCTGCCGCGGTGATCGCCTGCCTGTACCTGCTGTCGACCAGGTCCCCACACGCGAACACCCCGGGGAGGTTGGTGATCGTGGTGCCGCCCTCGGTCAGGACGTATCCGGCCGCATCAAGATCGACGACGCCCTTGACAAGCTCGTTGCGAGGGTCGTGACCGATGGCGACGAACAGTCCCGTCGCGGCGATGACCGACTCTGCGCCGGTCACGAGGTTGCGCAAGCGCACACCTGAGAGCCTGTCGACCCCATCGAGCCCCTCGACCGCCGAGTTCCATGCGAACTCGATCTTGGGATCGGCCTTGGCGCGATCGGCCATGACCTTGGAGGCGCGCAGCTCGTCTCGGCGGTGAACGATCGTCACCTTGTTTGCGAAACGGGTGAGGAACGTCGCCTCTTCCATCGCGGAATCGCCGCCACCAACGACTACGACATCTTGGCCACGGAAGAAAAACCCGTCGCACGTGGCGCACCAGCTCACGCCCTTGCCCGAGAGCCGCTTCTCATCGTCGATGCCGATCTCGCGGTACGCGGACCCCATGGCGAGGATCACGGCGCGCGCCTTGTGCACGGAGCCCATTCCGGTGGTGACCGTCTTGACGTCGCCAGTGAGGTCAAGTGATGTGACGTCATCAAACACAACTTCCGCTCCGAACTTCTCGGCCTGAGCCTGAAGCGTCGTCATAAGCTCGGGGCCTTGAATTCCCTCGACAAAACCGGGGAAGTTCTCCACCTCGGTCGTGTTCATGAGCGCGCCACCCGCGGTAACGGAACCAGCGATGACGAGCGGATTAAGCCCCGCGCGAGCGGCGTAGATGGCGGCGGTGTAGCCCGAAGGGCCAGAACCGACGATGACGACGTTACGAATCTCAGTCACGGGCGAAACCTCTTGAGTGGTAGATGACCCTGCAACGCGATTCTAGGCCCCTCCTATTCCGGAGTACGGCGCCCTCCGGCGTGAGGGGATCCCTGGCGATCCCGCGTCTACGGGGCCGGCGCGGTGCTTCCGAATGTGTATTCGGGGTAAGTCTGCGGAGGGTTGTTGTGTCGGTCAAAATCGGGAACATATGGCCGCGTGAGAAGCGACGCGCCGACCACCGTGACCACGAAGATGGCCACGAGTAGTAGTACGAGCAAGAGCGGACCGACCTTCAGGGGGGCCGATGCGTGGGCGCGTCGGCGTGCCGCGGTTGCAGCGTTCGCCAGAGCGGCCGATCCTGGGAAGCGTTGGTGCAAACGCTCGAGGAGCGCTTCCGCGACGGATTGCTGCGTCCCGATGTTCTGAGCGGCGACGATGTCGTGGAACTCGTCAAGGTCATCGACGGCACCGCCGAACCGCGTACGGGGTCGAGCGGGCACAGGATCGATCACGTCACCGTCGATCACGTCACCGTCGATCGGGCCCGCGGTGATTAGCTCACCGTTGACGAGTTCGCCCTCCACGACGTCCCCGTCGTCGGCAGCATCGTCGTCAGCGTCGTCAGCGTCGTCAGCGTCGTCAGCGTCGTCAGCGTCGTCAGCGTCGTCAGCATCGTCGACGAGGACGGCAGGGCCTTCGATAGCGGTGGCTCCGCCGACCTCATCTGCCACCACGGGCACCGCGACGACCTGCACCGCGACGACCGGCACCGCTACGACCGCTGACCGCGGCCACCACAGCGAGGGCGCCTCCGCGACCAGAGCCTTCAGCACGAGCGCGTCACCCGTGCCGAGCGCCGCGGTCACATCGGCAAGCGACCTGGGACCCGCGCCGTTGATCAGCGCGTGACACAGGTGTCGCGCTTCCTGAGGCA
>JAYTGI010000129.1:0-6008 GCA_043733605.1 Demequina sp.
CTTCGCCATGGCCAAGAGCCGCACCGTCCTGTACACCCCGGGCGTACTGACCACACCACGCCTGCTCAGAAACGGCCTCGACCAGACTGTTGACCGGACCAACATCTGCATCGCCAAGCACCTCGACAACCCCCAGAACATCCCGCTGGACAGATGGGGCACACGGCGCATCAAGAACTACGTCCAGCTCATCATCGTCGACGAGTCCGAGCGCCTCAGCGCCACCGGCCTGGAGAAGCAGTTCAGCCACTACCCCCAGTTCTACAGCCGCGTCGGATTCGCCCACCACTACCGGCCCCTGGGCAACGACGAGCTGCACACCATCACCAACGACGTCGTCGAGGCCGCCCAGAGCACTCTCGTCATCGGCGTCACCTGACCTCGCGTCGCCATCCAACAACGGCAGAACACCGCCATTTATCGGCAAAGGTCACAGGCGAAGGCCCTCATTAGGACCATGATGCCCGTGTAGCCGCCGGCCCACTTTCCGGACATGCAGCTTCAGACAAAGAAACGAGGGGCCGGCCGCCGTGGCGGACCGACCCCCCGTGAAGGGCTCTACTAGACGAGCCAGGGGTTCTTCTTGACGACGGGCAGCTTGCGCCACCACGAGCCAAGGCCAACGGACTGGTGCGAGAATTCGAGCCACACGATCGCGAAGCCCGCGACGATGTAGAAGATGTGCTGGTCCAGGAAGGGGTTGTTTGCGGGGAACATCTGCGTAAGGTACATGAACAGCAGCATGGCGGCGCTCGACCAGGCGCCGATCCTGGTGCCGATGCCGAGCATCAGGGCAAGGCCCACACCGAGGAGGCCGAGCATGAATGGCCAGTCGGTCCAGCGGTCCGCGCCCAGGTTCACGAAGAAGTCGTGGAACGGGCTGTTGGGGTTGCCGCCGTACACGAGGTAGCCCTCGGTGACGTGCCCACCGTTGATCCACGCCTTGTCACACATGGCGGCAATGGTGAACGAGCCGTCGTCGGCGACCGTGCGGCACGTCGCAAATCCAAGCCCAATGAGTTTGTCGAGGAAGGCCCAGAGGAAGACGAAGCCGAGCCCGATGCGCAGAATGCTGAGCATGAGCCATCCGAACTTGCTGCTTCCAGCGGTGGCGACGTCGGTGTCGCCTGTCGTGGTTGCCATTGTTTTCTCCATTCACGTGGTCTTGGGGACCTGAGCACTATTTCGCGCTCACGAGTAACGCTAGGACGGTCCCGATCCCGGGTCCCGGGACCTGAGTCCCCGTAAGGGGGACCTCACCACGTTTGCCAGGTGTGTCACAGGGTTATTGGTGCTTGGGCACCAGGGCGGACGACCGCACGCCGCAGTTCTACAGCGGATCGACAAGCAGCGCGTTGACGAGCGCCTCGAGCGCAACGGACATGTCGACGCCCTCGGGATCCAGCAACCACTGGATCTGCAACCCGTCCATCGCGGCGACCACCTGTGCCGCGGCGATGCCTGGGACGACTCCCGGCCGCAGCGCTCCCTCACGATCTAGGTCCGCGAACCCCCTTGCCACCGTCGCCTTCAGGGCCGCATAGCGCTCGACGAAGTAGTTGTGGGCGGGGTGGTCAGGCGCCGTTGCCTCAACCGACAGGTTGGCGAACAACTCGACGAGGCCTCGCTTGCGCGCGTTGTTCTTGGCGCTGTGGATGAGGTGGCGCAGCACGGCACGCGCGTCGAGTTGATTGAAGCCACGTTCGCGTGTCTCGCCGTCGACGCAGTCCACATCGTCGCGCCGCTGAAGGGCCGCCATCAGCAATACCGCCTTCGACGGAAAGTGGTAGAGGAGCCCCGGGTGCGTCATCCCGCATCGTCCCGCGATGTCGCGCACCGACGTGGCCCGATATCCGTGCTCGCCGAACATCGCCAGCGCGGTATCGAGTATCAGTTCCCTCGTGGCGTCGCCGCGCGACGCTCTTCCATCGATAGTCACCATGACCTCCTTGCGATCTTTTCTACCACATGGTAGAAAAGTGGGGGCGTCCGTAGCGCCACCCGCGAAAGGATTCAAGTGAACAACCCGTTGTATCTCGACCCCGCTGCACCGATCCCCACCCGCGTCGCCGACCTCGTGTCGCGCATGACGCTCGCCGAAAAGGTGGGTCAGATGATGCAGCTCCCAGGTAGTGACGGAGTCGAGACGCTCATTCGCGACTTCCATGTCGGTTCAATGCTGCACATGTCGCCCACAAACCTCGTCGCAGCGGGGGCACTCGTGGAACATACAAGGCTGCGCATTCCGCTACTGATCGGCGAGGATTGCATTCACGGGCATTCGTTCTTCGAGGGCGCCACGATCTTCCCCACCCAATTGGGCATGGCCGCGAGTTTCGATCCAGACCTGTTGGAACGCGTCGGGCGCGCCACTGCAATCGAGGTGGCGCCCACTGGAATCCACTGGACCTTCTCCCCCGTGCTGTGCATCACCCGCGACCTCCGCTGGGGCCGAGTGAGCGAAACGTTCGGCGAGGATCCTCACCTCATCGGCGAACTCGCGTCCGCCATGATTCGCGGCTATCAAGGCGACGGACTGAAGGACCCGACCGCGATCCTCGCCACCGCCAAGCACTTTGCCGGGTACTCCGAGACCCAGGGCGGCCGCGATGCATCAGAGGCCGATATCTCCCGCCGCAAGCTGAAGTCGTGGTTCCTGCCCCCCTTCGAGAAGGCCGCACGCGAGGGTTGCGCGACTTTCATGCTTGGTTACCAGGCCATCGACGGCGTGCCGATCACGATCAACACCTGGCTCCTCGGCGACGTGCTTCGCAAGGAGTGGGGCTACCAGGGCATGCTCATCACCGACTGGGACAACGTGGGCAACCTGGTGCGCGAACAGCGCCTGTTCCCCGACTACGCCCACGCCGCGGCGGCTGCTGTCAACGCAGGCAACGACATGATCATGACCACGCCATTGTTCTTTGAGGGCGCCCAGCAGGCCGTCGCCCAGGGCCTGCTGGACGAGCGGCTCATCGATCAAGCCGTGGGACGCATTCTCACTCTCAAGTTCGATCTGGGCCTGTTCGAGAACCCCCGCCTCCCAGACCCCGAGCGCCAGCGCGCCGTGATCGCGCAGCCCGCCGCTACTGCTCTCAACCTCGAGGTTGCGCGCCGCTCACTGGTGCTGCTGCGCAACGACGGCCTGCTCCCCCTGGACAAGACGGCGAAGAACATCGCAGTTGTCGGCCCTAACGCCGACGACCCTGACACCCAGTTGGGCGACTGGGCGGGCAACTCGGGCCAGGCATATTGGGTGCAGACCGGTCACCCACGCAACGAGATCACCACTGTTCTCGACGGCCTTCGAGCGCTCGCCCCAGAGGGATGCGAGGTCATGTACGCGAAGGGTGCGGAGATCATCGCCACCGGGCCCGACCCTGTGAGCACGTTCTTCGCCGACGGACAGCCGCGACCCGACATCGCGATTCCCGTCGCTCCCGATGCCGAAATGATCGCCGAGGCGGTCGCGGTCGCGCGGGGGGCCGATGCCGTTGTCGCGGTTTTGGGCGACCGTATCGAACTCGTGGGCGAGGGCCGGTCCACGGCGACGCTGGAACTTCTGGGCGGTCAAGTGGCGCTCCTCGACGCGCTGATTGACACGGGCACTCCGGTGATCCTCGTGGTCCTCGCATCGAAGCCCCACGTGTTGCCGCCGTCGGCCGATCGCGCCGCTGCCGTCCTGTGGGCCGCCAACCCCGGACTGTTGGGCGGCCAAGCTATCGCCGAACTTCTCTTTGGTCAGATTGAGCCGAGCGGCCGCATGCCTATCTCGTGGCCGCGCCACGTGGGCCAGCAGCCCACCTACTACAACCAGATCGACGCTCAACACGGCCACCGCTACGCCGACCTCACGCAGGAGCCCGCATGGGTGTTCGGCGAGGGCCTGGGCTACTCCTCTGTCGAGTACCGCGACCTCGTTCTCCTCACACCCGCCCTGACCGCAAGCGAGACGGTGCGCGCACGGGTCACCGTGGTGAACACGGGAAGCAGGGACGCTGTCGAGACAGTCCAGGTCTATGTTCGAGACGTGAACACCTCCGCTACCTGGGCTGATCGTGAACTCAAGTCCTTTGCACACGTCACAGTTGCGCCCGGCGAGTCCGCCACTGTCGACCTTGAGGTACCGACCGCCGCGTGCTCGATCGTGACTTCTGCGGGCGAGCGCATCGTCGAACCAGGCGCCTTCGAGCTGCTCGTGGGCCCGTCGTCACGACTGGCGGACCTCCTCGTTGCCTCCTTTAATGTGGCGGCCTTCGAAGTGACCACCGCCGAAACGACCGACCTCCTCGTGGGGCCGTTCGAAGCGAGCGCCGCCGAAGCAACCGCCTCGTGACCGCCGCCCAACGCGTGATCGAGACGCCCCAACTGCGCAGGGCGCGTATCGGCGTCAGCCTGCTGTTCCTGGCCAACGGGGCCATGCTGGCCAACATCGTGCCGCGCCTGCCCGAGATCAAGGCCAACCTCTCTCTCAGCTACACCGGGTTCGGCGTGGCCTGGGCCTTCGGTGCGTTCGGCGGAATCACCCTGGGTCTCTTGTCCGCGCGGATGCTGAGGCGATTCGGCTCCGCCCGGCTAGCGACCATGACACTCGCCATACAGGCGCTCATCATCTGGGGTGCAGGGGTCTCCCCCGTGGTGGCGCTGTTCGCGGTGCTGTTGTTTGTGAATGGCGCGCTTGACGCCAACACGGACGTCGCCCAAAACGCTCAAGGCATGGGCGTCCAGAGACGCATGGGCCGCTCAATCATTAATGGGCTCCACGCGATGTGGTCGCTCGGGGCCGCCCTGGGCGGGTTGCTTGGTGGGGCGGCGATCGCGTTGCACCTCAGCATCGCCACGCACCTCGGACTGTCTTCCGTCCTGTTCATCGGCATGGCCGTCGCTGCCCGCGTGCTCATGCTCGGCCCTTCGAGCGGGATCGATCGTGAGGAGGTCGCGCCCGCGCACGACGCTTTGAGCCATCGCTTCAGCATCCCCCGCGCCGCTGCACTCATTTTGGTCATGCTTGGCCTCATTGCGATCGCAGGAGCCGTGGCCGAAGACGCGGCGATCACGTGGTCATCGATCTACATGAAGGACGACCTCGGCGTCGAAGAAGAGCTCGCTGGATACGCTCTCGTCAGCCTGATGGCGCTGCACTTTGTGGGCCGCATCCTTGGCGACAAGCTTGTGGACCGCTGGGGAAACCGCTCCGTGGCTCGCGCAGGCGGAGCGCTCACCATGGTGGGCATGGGCGTCGCGCTTGCCTGGCCAACCGTCCCCGGCACACTGATCGGCTTCGCGGCGGCCGGGCTGGGCGTGGCGACCACCATCCCTGCAGCTTTTGCCGCTTCGGATGAGATTCCGGGGCTCAAGCCGGGCACGGGCATCACGATGGTCAGCTGGGCGCTGCGTCTTTCATTCCTCGCGGGACCCCCTGTAGTGGGCGCGATCGCGGACGCGAGTAGCCTGCGCGTCGGGCTGCTCTTAGTGCCGGTTGCGGGTCTTGCAGTCGTGTTGCTGGCCGGTTCCCTCACCGGGCGGTATCCGCACCTAGACAAGCCCCCGGCAGTTATCACGCCCGCGCGCTAGGCGGTCGTTTGGAATGCTGAGCCTTTGGTTGACTCGGTTCCTTATGCCGCAAGTGTCGCGGTGTGATTCCTGATGGCCTCCTACTCGATCGGGGTCAACTTGCCGAGTCGGCGTTGACGTCGTCTCCGGTGGTCGCTCGCTTCGATCCAGTGCACGATCGCGAGGTGCAGTTGGTCGCGGGTGGCCCAGGTGTGCTGGTAGAGGACGTGCTTCTGCAGGAGGGGGGAAAAGGACTCCATGGCGGCGTTATCGGCACATGCGCCGACGCGACCCATCGATCGGCGTCGTTGCTGGAGGCGCATTGTCCACCGATATCTCCGTGAACGAAACCGGGCGCCGGCGGTGTCATAGCGTCGTAGCAACGGTGCAGGTTTCGACGGAGGTTGCTGGTGCGCAGGATGTTGACGGTGACGGACAGGGTGGAGATCGCGCAG
>JAYTGI010000130.1:0-5988 GCA_043733605.1 Demequina sp.
CGCGACGGCGTGCGCGCTCTCGAGAGCGGGGATGATGCCCTCCTTGCGGCTCAGCGCGAAGAAGGCGTCGCGGCACTCGTCGTCGCTCGCCGTGACGTAGCGCACCCTGCCGGTGTCCTTGAGCTGGCTGTGCTCAGGGCCGACGCCCGGATAATCGAGCCCGCTTGCGCACGAATACACGGGAGACGGGTTCCCCTCCTCGTCCTGGAGCAGGTAGCAGTTGAACCCGTGGATGACGCCGGGCGTTCCGTAGGTCATCGAAGCGGCGTGCTCGCCCACGGCGGTCCCTCGCCCGAGCGGCTCGACGCCGATGAGCTCGACCGGGTCGTCCAGGAACGCAGAGAAGATGCCGATCGCGTTTGACCCACCGCCCACGCAAGCCTCGACCACGTCGGGCAGGTTGCCCGTCATCTCGTGGAACTGCTCGCGGGCCTCGATCCCTACGACCTTCTGAAAGTCGCGGACCATCATCGGGAACGGGTGCGGCCCCACCACGGAGCCGATGCAGTAGATCGAGTTCTCGAAGTCGGCCATGTACGCCTCGAACGCCGAGTCGACGGCCTCCTTGAGCGTGCGCAGCCCGTGCGTGACGGGGACAACCGTCGCGCCGAGCAGTTGCATGCGGCTCACGTTGGGGGCCTGCTTCTCGATGTCGACCTGGCCCATGTGGATCTCACACTCGAGACCAAAGTGCGCCGCCGCCGTCGCCAGCGCGACGCCGTGCTGGCCCGCGCCCGTCTCGGCGATGAGTTTCTTCTTACCCATGTACTTGGCGAGCAAACCCTCGCCCATGCAGTGGTTGAGCTTGTGCGCGCCCGTGTGGTTGAGGTCCTCGCGCTTGAGGTAGATCTGCGCGCCGCCGTTCTCGAGCGACAGGGTGCGAGCGTGGTAGACCGGCGTCGGGCAGCCCTGGAAGTGCGTCCGGATGTAGCGCAGCTCGTTGATGAACGCCGCGTCGTTCTCGATCTCGTGGTACGCCTTCGTGATATCCGCGAACGGGCCCTCAAGCTGCGGCGGGAGGAACTGCCCGCCGTACGCGCCAAAGAAGCCGTTGTCATCAGGGACTGTCGCGCGGCGGAAACTGTCGCGCGTGTTGGTCTGCTCACTCATGCCACACCTCGTCGTGTTCGTTGATATCGCGCGGCGAGCCTACACCAGGGATGCCTGAGCGGGCCTGGACTCAAAACCCCTCCTTAGCAGGGGATCTCGTGCGCTACCCACCGTGAGCAAACGCAGCGATCTTGGCTCCGAAGTGCAGGCCCCGCCCAGGATGGATAGCTCATGTACCAGTCCCGATCGCTCGCCGGCTCTGCCGACGCCCTCGCCACCCACCTCGACGAGGCCATCTCCAGGGGCAGCGTCTCGGCGTCGATCGAGCACCAAGGCGAGCTCTCCATCGGGGACGCGCGCATGATCCTGCGGACGTATGAGCGGTACAGCATGATGGGAGCGAGCCGCGTCACGCTGTCGGTGAGCATCCTCGCCGTCGGCGACCGGATGGAGGTCGCGCTCACCACGTCGGGCGGCAGCGGTGCCGTGTTCTTCAAGATCACCACGTTCGGTGAGGGCGCGTTCATGGACAAGGGTCTCGAGGCCGTCGAGGCCTCCTCTCGCGGCTGACCTGCGTCGTAGGCTTCTGGCCACGATGCCTTAGTCGTCGAGCGGTACCGGCCCTCGCACACAATTGCGTCCGGCCTGCTTCGCCCGGTAGAGCGCCGCGTCGGCCGCGGTGACCAAGTCCTCTGGCGTCGCAATCCCCTCGCCACGCACCGCGTAGCCGATGCTCACCGTGAGTTCCCGTCCCCGCCACGCCGTCAAGGAAAGCTCGCGACGCAGTCGCTCGGCAAGAACGCCCGCACCGACCAAACTCGTGTTGGGCAGAAGCACCGTGAATTCGTCCCCACCGTAACGTCCCATGAAGTCATGCGGTCGCAGCCCCGCGGACAGCACGTCGGCAGCGTGCCGAATGGCCTCGTCGCCGGCGACGTGGCCGAAGGCGTCGTTGTGATCCTTGAGTCCGTCAAGGTCGATCATCAGCACCGACAGGGGTACCTCGTAGCGGACCGCGCGCGCGACTTCTTCCGACAGTCTCGTGTCGAGCGCTCTGCGGTTGGCGAGCCCGGAAACCGGAACCGTGGACGCCATCTGCCTCTGATCCGACTCCACCCGCTGCAGCTCAGTCTGGTACTCGACCAGACGGTTTACCTCGGCATCTTGATCCAGCACCGTCCGCTCAAGATCCAAGACCGTGCGTCGCAACTGGAGCGTCATCGACACCTCACTCGCGATGATTTCGAGCGCCTCCAACTGGCGCGCAGACAGTTCTCGCGGCTCGCGATCGATCACGCACAAGGAGCCGAGGGCGAGACCGGACGCGGTCACCAACGGTGCGCCTGCGTAGAACCGGATGCTCGGATCGCCGGTCACGAGTGGGTTGTTGACAAACCGTTCGTCATCGGTCGCGTCCTTGACCACCATCACAGTTCCGGGGTCGAGGATCGCGTACGCGCAGAATGCTTGATCCCTGGGCGTCTCCGTCGCGTCGAGTCCAACATTCGCCTTAAACCACTGGCGTGACCCGTCGAGAAGGGTGATGAGCGCGATCGGGGTGTCACAGATGATCCCCGCGAGTTTCGCGAATCCGTCGTATGAGCGCTCGGGGAGCGAGTCCATGATGGTCAGGAGCTCGAGTTCTCGAAGGCGCTCCTGCTCGCGCTCCGGGACAGGGTAAGCGTTATTGATCAAGGCCGGGTCTCCCTTATGCTCGAACACCGCGGCTGTCACCAGAGAATCTGCACCGTCGCGACGACATGGTTCTTCCACTTTCTTAAGCAAACCTGCGCACCGCGTGGGACTGCTTGCGGCGCCGTCACGAGCGTTGTCCCTTTCCCGGTATCAATCGGCTGACCGGTGACAACGGAGAGGATTCCTCCGAATTCTCCCACACGGTTCACGCCAGGCTCCGCCTATGCACCACACAGCCCTGGTGACAGGGTGTGTGCCCCGCACCCTCACCTCGCATACGGTCAGCGCCGCCGCCGCGGACGTGTCGCGGATGTTCGCCAAGCGCGCGGCAGGACTGCTAAGCACGGCAAGGCCTACGCGGAAGCACCACCCCGCACGATCGCGAGGTACTCGGGGTCGACAACGTCGCCGTGCAGGTCCACAAGCCCAAAGTCCATGGCCTTGTAACTCCATAGAGCGCGGCCGATGTCGTACTCGCGCAGCAACGAGTAGAAGTCGGCGAGCCACGCGTTGCGGCTGGCGGGGTCCACCCAGTCGGCCACGCCAAACTCGCCGCAATACACGTCGCGACCGGTGCGCTCAGCGAAGGCCACTGCGGGCGCGAGGACGTCGGCAAGGAACGCGTGATTCATGAGGCGGCCCGCCGTGTCGTCGCCGTGCTGGATGTATTGCGGATGCGCCTCGAGCCACTCGGGCAGGCCCTCGAGGTAGCCGGGGTACGCGGGCGCCTGGCCCCACTCGCGCTGCGCCGCCGACCACGGCGCGTTTTGGTGGGTGAAGTACAGCGGCTCGTATGTGTGAAAGGTGTAGATCACGCGCGGATCTTCGATCTCCACGAGACCCTCGAGACCGCTCACCGCGTTGTTGTGTGTGCCGCCAATCATGACCGCGGCATCGGGCGCGATCGCCCTGATCGCCGCTACCGTGCGCGCGGCAAGAGGGTTCCAAGGGCCGTTGTCTGCGAGCGTCACCTCGTTGAGAAGTTCGAAGACGATGGGCACTTGGGCGTCGGCATAGCGACGCACGATGGTCTCCCACAGCGCGACGAAACGATCCTGAACGTCGGGATCGGTGAATAGTGTGTTTGCCGCGGCGTCGCCCTCTTCAAGCTCGTTGCGGAACGTGAAGCCCGGCGCCTCGTGAAGGTCGAGAATCACCGCCAGGCCAGCTTCGGCGCACCACTGAATGCACCGGTCGATGTAGGCGTACCCATCCTCGCGCGCTACCCCGATGGCATCGTCCGACTCGATCACCGGGTGGTCGACCGGCAGCCGCACGTGGTCCAGGCCCCACGACGCGATCCTGTCGATGTCGGGCTGCGTGATGAAGGTGCGAAAGTGCTCGTGGTCGTAGGCCGCGTATTGCGACAACCACCCGCCAAGATTGACGCCGTTGACGAAGTTCTTCATCACTGCCTTCCGTGTCTGTTCAGACACCACATCCTAAGACTGAAAGTCCGCGCCATCATGGGACGAGAAACCCCGCGAGTACTTCTGCGAGACACAACGCTCGAAATGCTAGCGTCGCTCGCTTCAATGCGAACGTGGCCGGGGCGACAGACGGTGGGTGGCAGCTTCAGTCGACCCGGCGAGTGGGCATGAGCGCCATGTCAGATGCGCGAGACGTTCAGGAGTGAGCATGAGCGCCCCCAGCGCGTTGGTGAGGCGAACAGCACGAGTCTTCACGCGCGCTGAGGGTCCTCCGCCTCCATGGCCGCATTGAAATCGTGCTTGCTCGACTGCCAGCCGTCCTCGTTGAGCCCCGTGCGCCAGTAGCCGGAGATGGATACCCGTGAGCGGTCGAGCCCCGCGTCAAAGAAGAGAAAGCGTCGCAGCGGCTTCACTATGTCGGCATTGCCATGCACAAAGGCTTCGACAAGTCCCGCTTCGACCACGCCTTCGGGCACTCCCGCGGCGATCACGGCGCGCGTCAGGGCCTCGCCGTAGCGGAGCCCGTGCTCGTCGCGGTGCACCCAGGTCACCGTGGCCCGCGAAGGCATCCGCAACGGCTGGTGGTGCGCGGCCGATGCGACCTCCAGGAACACCGATGCCCTGGCATCGGCCGGGAGAGCATCGAGCGCCGCCGCGATCGCGGGGATGGCGGATTCGTCGCCCACAAACAAGTGAAGGTCGGCGTCGGCGGAGGGCGCCCAAGCGCCGCCCGGTCCGGAGAACGAGATCTCGTCGCCTGGGCGTGCGCGCGCGGCCCACGGCCCCGCGAGCCCCGCGTCCCCATGAATCACGAAGTCGATCGCCAATTCATTCGCCCCGCGATCGAACCAGCGGATCGTGTAGGTGCGCGTCGCGTCGCCGAACCTGAGCTTGACATAGCTATCGGTGAACGTGAGGTCTGGCATCGCTCGCAGCCCATCGCCGGTCAGGATGACCCTGACCATGTCGCGTGCGATGGCCTCGGTACGCGCGACCGTGGCCGTGACAACGGGGCGGGGAGGGCGGCTGGTGGTGTTCATCGCCTCCCAGCCTACGAGGTTCAATCGTGCCCGATGCCGCCGGGGGACCTCCGTGCGCCCCACCTGCTAGCGTCGCTCGCGTGAACGCGACGCGGGGAACCGAACCACGAGTGGCGGTGGCCGCATGAGCAGCGACATCACTCCGCCGGCAGCGCATGCGGCGATCACCGTCGAGGCGGTGGCCGCTCTGGTCGCCGAGCAAACGCCCGACTTCGCCCACCTGGGAATCGGCGAGCGCTTTGACGGTTGGGACTGCGCGATGTTCCGCCTGGGAGACCAGTTTGCGGCCCGATTGCCCCGCACTCAGGAGGCCGTGCGGTTCCTCCAAGCCGAGACGCATTGGGTTCCCCAGTTGTCGAGCGGCTGGGATTTTCCGGCGCCGCGTTTCGTGGCGCACGGCGTTCCCGGTCACGGCTTCCCGTGGCCGTGGGCGGTGGTCACGTGGGTGCCAGGCGAGACGGCCGACGCCCTCCCCTTGTGCGCCGACGCGGGGGCGGCCGTGGGGCGCGCCCTCGCCCAGGTCCACTCCCCCGCGCCGGAAGACGCACCGTTCAACGTCGAGCAGTCGATCCCCATGGCCGCTCGCGACGTGAAGGTCCGCGAGCGCGTGTCCGCGCTTGCCGAATCGCCGGGGCCCGGCGGGCGAATGTTGGACGCGGCCGCAGCCCTCGGGATCTGGGACAACGCGCTCGCCGCAAGCGAACATACCGAATGGGTGTGGTCCCACGCCGACCTACACGGCGCAAACGTGTTGAGCCACGACGGGGCGTTCG
>JAYTGI010000131.1:0-2070 GCA_043733605.1 Demequina sp.
AACTTCAGTGTCCAAGTGCAACTTGCTGCGCCAGTGGCGACAGGCTCGCTCGACGCCGCTGCGACCGCGGCAGGGCTCACACGAATCGAGTACTGGAACGTCGCGAGCGCCGCAGTGACAGGTCCTTCCGGAGACGTGGGCGCCGACGCCCTGGTGTTTCTGCCGCCAATTGATTCGACGAGCGCCACGTTTCCCCTAATAGATGGGCGCCGGTTGGTTCCAGGAGAGGATCATGCCGCTGTCATCACTCAATCCCTCAAGGACCCTCATGTGAGCGTGGGCGACTTCATCTCGCTCGAGGGGGGCAAGTCGCCTTGGAAGGTAGTCGGCGTGGTGCGCCAGCTCAGCGGCGGTCAGGACGGCGGCGTATGGGTCTCAGAGCCGCTGCCCTCGATGCGAGAGGGCTCAGCCACGATACTTCGCGTCACGGGCCGCTCAGAGGCGACGGCTCTCGACGCAGCTGAGTCGATCCTGGCCGATGCAGGGGTGGGCATCGCGAGCGCCAGCACGGCGACGGACGCCAAGCAATCTCTCGACAATCACCTCTACATCATCACTGGGCTGTTGCTCTTTGTATCGATCGGACTGGGAGTGGTGGGCCTCATTGGGCTCGTCGAGGCCATGTCGACGGCGGTCGCCGAGCGGCGAGGTGAAATCGCCATCATGAAGACCGTGGGCGCGTCATCCGCCCACATCATGCGCATGGTCGTTGCGGAAGCCCTCACCGTGATCGCCATAGCCGTCGCGGGGGCCATCGTCCTCGCACTCGGACTCACCGGCTTGGTCGAGAACGCAGTGGGCGAGACCTTCACCGGTGCCGCGCTGCCCTACACATGGTGGCTTCCCGCAGTGGGGATCGCCGCCGCCTTCATGGCCGCCGCAGGTGCGGCCGCCAGCATCGTCCCGGCCTACGAGGCCGCGGATATGCCCGTACGAGAAGCTCTCGCGCGCGGCTAGATCCTCAGAAAGGAAACATGATGGCAAATCGAGCTGAACGCGCCAAGAAGCGCATGAGCATCATCACAACCGTGCTGATCGCGATCGGGGTCATTGGCCTCGCCGCGCTCGCAGTGGCGCTGCACACGTGACGCGCGCCGCGATCAGAAGGCACCTGTTGGTGGTGGGAGGGACGTTGGTGGTGCTCGGAATGCTGGGCATGCATCTGGGCGTCAATTACGACAGGTGGTGGCTGCTCATCGCCGTAGCGGCCGTGCTCCATCTCGGCGTCTTTACCGCGCTCATCACGTGGGTTGTGCGACGAGTGCGGATGCACAGGGCCGAATCGGGCACGAAGGAAGAGCGGGGGGTCGCCCGCTAGTCCGGCGCCTCGGCGTCGTCGGGCTCGGCATCGTCGGGCTCGGCATGGGACCCTCGTGACGTTGCGACACTCAAGCATCGGCGAAGATGGAGGTCGAGACCGCGAAGAAAGGCCACCCCATGACCGACGCCATTTGGCGCGAACGCAAGAATGAGCGCCCGCAAGAGGACCCCACCCGCTCCGAGCTCGAAAAGTTGCGCGCTGACGACTGGTTTAGGTACCGAAACGGCCCAGAGCTTCCGGAACTGCAAAACGAGACACTGGCGGTGTGCCGCGAGGTCAACGCGCGCTATGCGGAGGACCCGATGGCGATGACGGCGGCATTCGCGGCCGCTGTCGACTCTTGTGGACCGGGTCTAGATATTCGTCCGCCGATCTTGATCGAGTACGGCGAGCGCGTGGCGATCGGCGCGAACGTGTTCATCAACAACGACTTCATGGTGCTCGGTTCCGGGCGCGTGCGCATCGGCGACAACGTGTTGATTGGTCCAGGAGCACGGCTCTACACACCCAATCACCCTGTGGACATCGGACTGCGGCGCGAGGGCTGGGAGATCGGGTTGCCCATCACGATCGAGGACGACGCGTGGCTCGGCGGATCCGTGGTGATTTGTCCAGGCGTGACCATCGGCGCCAGGTCGGTCGTTGGCGCCGGGTCTGTCGTCACCAAGGACGTGCCGCCCGACGTCGTTGTTGGGGGAAATCCCGCCCGAGTCATCCGAGCGATCTAGCGGCGACGCGACTCCCGTAAA
>JAYTGI010000132.1:0-2070 GCA_043733605.1 Demequina sp.
GGTGGGCATGGCGATGCTCATCATCGGCCAGCGCGTCGGCACGCGCGAAAAGGCGGAGGCGGCAAGCAAAGAGGTCGCGACGCGTCACGCCGATGCGGGCCCGCAGCCAGACTCGCAGGAGGCGCTCATGGAACAGATGCGCGTGCACGCGCTCGAGATCCAGCTTGCCCCCGACCTGGTCGACCTCGTGGGCTCTGGCACGGACCAAGACCTCTTGGCTCGCGTGCGCGGCTTGCGCCGCAAAATCGCCATGGAACTTGGACTGGTGGTGCCGCCTGTGCGTACCCGCGACTCCGTCGAACTGCCCCGAGCGACGTACGTGGTCAAGATTGCCGGAGTCGAAGTGGGTCGCGGTGAGGCCCCTGCGGGCAGGCTTCTCGCGTTGGGCGACCACCTGGACCAGATCGTCGGCACGGCTGTCAACGAGCCGGTGTTCGGCCTCACGGGCAAGTGGATTCCCGCCGAGATGCGGGCCCAAGCGGAACTCGCGGGCGCGACGGTTGTCGACAGAGTGTCCGTGCTTGTCACGCACCTCGGGGCGATCATCACGACCAACGCGGCACGGCTGCTCACTCGCGAGGACGTGCGCGTCCTCGTCGAGGGTGTGAAGCATGTCAACCCCGCCGTGGTCGACGAGCTCATTCCGGGAATGATGTCGCTCGGCGAGGTGCAGAGGGTGCTCCAGGGCTTGCTTGCCGAACGCGTCTCGATTCGCGACCTTCCGCGCATCTTCGAGAGCCTCACGCTCCGGGCCAAGATCTCGACGGAACCAGAGGGCCTCATCGAGGCCGCGCGCGGTGCGCTCGGTCCTGCCGTCGCGGCGCCCTACGTTCATGAGGGCGTGTTGCGCGTCATCACGCTCGAGCCCGTTCTCGAGCAGCACCTGATTGAGGCCCGTAGGCCCACGGAGGAAGGCGCCCAGTTGGTTGTCGACCCCGACCGCATCGAGAGGCTGTTGGGAAGCGTCAGGGATCGCGTCCAAGAGGTCGAGATGGCCGGCAGGGAAGCGGTGGTGGTGTGTGCCCCAGGTTTGCGTACCGCGCTACGCAAGACGATCGCCCTAGCGCTACCCACCATGCCGGTGCTCTCATATAACGAGGTGACGTGCACTTCCGTGCAGGTCGAAACAGTGGGGGTGGTGAGCGATGCCGCAGCAATTGTTGCTTGAGGGTCGGAATCTTGAGTCCCTCATTGTGCGCGCGCGCAAGGAGTATGGTCCTGCGGCGCGCGTCGTGCGCGCCGAGAAGGTGCGGGCGGGGGGCTTTCTCGGCTTTTTCACGCGAGAGCACTTCGAGTTGACCGTCGAGATCTCCGATGCCGACATCGTGACGGCGGCGGCCACGAGGGCGCCCGTCGAAGTGGTCCCCTCCAGGGCGGCAGCGGACGCCGCGCTTGCCGCCGAGATCGCGGATGCCCAAGCGGCAAGGGAATTGATGCTGGCGGGAACCCTTGGCGATTACCCCGGCGACTACCCCAAAGACGCGGCCGCGCGCGACTGGTCGGCGCCCAAGTCGTACACCGAGAAAACGGGGCCCGTGCCTGCCGTGAGTCCGCGGACGTCGGGCGACAGCCTTGAATTTGACCGACTCGTCTTGAGGCTCACGGAGCAGGCCGAGGCCGTCGAGGCGCCAGCGACGGCAACCGCGCCCGCAAGTGCTCACGCGCCATCCATGTCGCGGGCGTTTGTCCCAGCAACGTTCCCAATCGCAGAGCGCCAGACATCGGCGACACCCGTTCTGGACGCCGAGAGGCGGACGGGAGCGGCCGCGTTCCGCGAGGCTGCCAGCGATCAACAGTCGCCCGCGAGCGTGTCCGGTGGCGGCGTCATGACAGCGTTGTCCGATGGTTCGGGTGACGGCCTCCGTGGTCTGACGATCGAGGCCGCTGGCGACCGCGGCGACAATGCGCCCGACCGTCCCTCCTCGTCACCACACGGTCCCGCCTTTTCACCGTACGGCCCTGGTTCTTCACCAGGGCTGGACGGCGTGGTGCTGCACCGCTGGGGAGTGTTCACGGATGTTGCCTCGGCCGTTGCGACTCACTGCACGGTTCCCGCGCTACTGGCGCTCG